>JAISEZ010000325.1 GCA_031263835.1 Tannerella sp. | reverse complement strand
GATATTAAAGATTACGACCAGCTGATGAAATACCGTTTGCAGGTGCTGGATGATAACGGCTTGACGATAAAAGATATTCAGGACGTCATCGCCTCCCTCGAACCGCTTGACGGAGCTTTGGATTTCGTCCGGTGGCTGCGTAAGATATCGCGGTTTGTCATCGTTTCAGATACATTCGTCGAGTTTGCACAGCCATTGATGGACCAGCTCGAAAATCCCCTCCTGCTATGCCATTCGCTGGAAATTGACCGGTCAGGAAGAATCGTCAACTACAAGCTGCGCCAGCCCGACCCCAAGCGCAAAACCGTGGAAGCATTCCGCAGCCTTCAGTATAAAGTGCTCGCGTTCGGCGATTCCTACAACGACATCTCCATGCTCCAGTCGGCGGACGCCGGGATCCTCTTCTGCCCGCCCGACAACGTGGCGGCCGACTATCCGGAATTTCCCGTGGCAAGTACCATCGCCGAACTTAAGGCATTCATACGGCAGTATACAGACTGAACGCCCCCCGAAAAATCACTACTTATAGTGATTGCCTGTATCAGACTTTTGAAGTTCCTTTGCAGTCGCAAAACTTAATAACCATTATACAGGAACAAGTATGAAAAAATTATTTTTACTAATCTCGCTAATCGGCATCATTTCGACGAACGGAAGCGTCGCAGCCGAAGAAAAAGAAACTCCGCAGAAGCAGGAGCAGGACACAATTAAAACCTGTAATATCGATGAAATCGTCGTCACCTCGTCGTCAAAAGAAACAAACAAGCTGCGCACACTGCCCGGATCCGTCTCGGTGCTCTCGCCCCGGCAAATCGCGGCAAGGCAGGTGACGTCGATTAAAGACATCAGCTCGTTTATACCGAACCTTTACATGCCCGATTACGGCGCAAAACTGACGTCGGCCGTTTATATACGGGGCATCGGAGCACGCAGCAGCGGACAGTCCATCGGACTCTACGTCGACGGCGCCCCGTACATGGACAAAAGCTCGTTCGATTTCGAGCTGACGGATATTCAGCGGATCGAAGTGCTGCGCGGCCCCCAGGGAACACTCTACGGACGCAACGCCATGGGAGGAATCATCAACGTTCATACGCTTTCGCCGCTTCAGTATCAAGGCACGAAAGCATCCCTTTCCTGCGGAAACTACGGACAGGTCAGCGCGAAAATAGCTACATATAATAAACCGGGCGACAGCTTCGGACTGTCGGCCGGCGCATACTACGACCACAGCGACGGCTTTTTCACAAATACGTATAACGGCCGGAAAGCCGACGGCGAAAACACCGGCGGCGGAAACCTGAAACTGTACCTGACCGTCTCCCCCTCGCTGACAGCCGCCGCCTCCGTCGCGTATGAATATACCCGTCAGGGAGCATTCCCGTACGGGTTCTACGACCAGGCCACCCGGAAGGTCGACGACGTAAACATCAACGACCCGTCATCCTACAAACGCTCCCTGCTAAACAACAACCTCTCGCTCCGCTACCGGAACGGAAACATCCTCCTCACCTCCACAACCGGATACCAGTCGCTGAACGACGACATGAAAATGGACCAGGACTTTTCCGATTCCTCCCTCTTCGTCCTCAACCAGCTGCAAAAACAGCACATCTTCACCGAAGAAATATCGGTGAAAAGCGAGCATGACCGTAATTACCAGTGGTCCTTCGGCGCATACGGCTTCTACAACAACGCGCGCACCGAAGGGCCGGTAGAATTTAAGGCGGACGGCATACGAACGATACTCCAGCCCGTGTTCGACGGACTGAAAGACTACGGGATGCCGGGCCGGCTGACCATCACAAACGAATCGCTCCGAATCCCCGGGACGTTCCGCATGCCCTCGTACGGCGCCGCCATTTATCATCAGTCAACCTGCAACAACCTCTTCACCGACGGCCTTTCGATCACCGCCGGCATCCGCCTGGACTACGAAAAGCAGCAACTGACATACGACTCCGAGGCAAAGCTGAACCTCAGCATGCAAATCGCACCCACCCGTCCGCCGATTGATTTAAGCGAAAACTATCCCGCCTCGGTCATCAGCGAGAAAATCACCCAGTCCTTCCGGCAGGCCCTGCCCAAAGTCTCGCTGCGATACGAATTTACGCCGCGCACGTTCGCCTACCTGTCGGCAGCCAAAGGCTACAAGGCCGGCGGATACAACGTGCAAATGTCCGCCGACATCATGCAAAGCCATCTTCAGTTCGACGTCATGAACGCATTCCGCCACTTTATGCCGCCCGATTTCGAAATAAAAGAGCCTGAGCCGGTAAAAAACATCATCGCCTACAAGCCCGAGACAAGCTGGAATTACGAAGCCGGCGCGAAAAGCGAACTCATCGAAGACCGCCTGCGCGCGGAACTTTCGCTCTTCTATATGGATGTCCGCGATCTGCAAATCACCCGCTTCGTCGAGAGCGGAAGCGGACGCACCCTCAGCAACGCCGGAAAAGCAGAGAGCTACGGCGCAGAGCTTACCTTATCCGCAAGACTGTCCGACCAGTTTACCGCCGACCTCAACTACGGATACACCCATGCCAAATTCCTCGATTACAACAATGCAAAAGAAGACTATGCAGGAAAATACATCCCCTACACGCCGCAGCATACGCTAAGCATCGGCCTGCAGTACAACAAATCGCTTCGCAGCCGCCTGATAGACCACATCGGCGCGTCGGCGCAGTGCAACGGCGCGGGGAAAATATACTGGACCGAGGAGAACGGCATCACGCAGCCTTTCTATGCCGTTGTCAACGCGCAGGCCGGCGTTCACAGGGGCATCATGTCCCTGTACGTATGGGCGAAAAACCTTACCGGCACCGACTACACGGCATTCTACTTCGAGTCGCTCAACAAGCCGTACATGCAGAAAGGCAAGCCGCTACAGCTCGGCGCCAAAATAAACATCGCTTTCTGAAACAAACAAAAACGCATCATGATAGACTTCCTGACCACATACAATCTTCTGGGGCTTGCGATCGGAATCGCAACATTCTTCATCATCGGGCTGTTTCATCCGGTCGTCATAAAAGCCGAATACTACTGGGGCAAACGATGCTGGTGGCTGTTTCTGGCGGCCGGAATCACGTTCGTCGCCCTGTCCGTCGTGATAAAGGCGATCTGGCTGTCCACGATTATGGGCGTCATTGCCTTCTCCTGTTTCTGGTCCATATTCGAAATCTTCGAGCAGAGCAAGCGTGTCGCCAAAGGCTGGTTCCCCGCAAACCCCAAACGGACGAAAAAGAAAAACCCGTAGCGATATCTTTTCCCATTGTAATGGGAAGGTTTCCCATTGTAATGGGAAAGTTCCCCATTACAATGGGAAAGTTCCGCATTGCAATGGGAAAGTTCCGCATTGCAATGGGAAGGTTCCGCATTGCAATGGGAAAGTTCCGCATTGCAATGGGAAGGTTCCGCATTGCAATGGGAAGGTTCCGCATTGCAATGGGAAGGTTCCGCATTGCAATGGGAAAGTTCCGCATTGCAATGCGGATGCTTCGCTGCGCCGGGCAAACAGGGTATGCAATGCACAAAACCATCCCGTGTAATAAAAAGATCGAGCGCTTAATAAACCGCTTAAAAAAATGATAATGAAAAATATTTAGTTAAAA
>JAISEZ010000289.1 GCA_031263835.1 Tannerella sp. | reverse complement strand
TTTGGGCAGATGCCCAAAGCATTTTTCCGGTTGATTTTATCCTTCGGGCAGATGCACGAAGCATTTTTCAGACTGTTTACCATTTTATTTTTACACGTTACTATACTGCACGCGGTTCGATTTTGTGCATTGCCCGTCAGGGCATTTATATCAATAGAGAAGAAGACCGGCAAGCCCGCTTTATTGCCCGTAGGGCATTCATTTCCTGTTTATGAATCCCCTACGGGGATAACAGATGAGCGGCATACGTTTTTCTATTGATATAGTTCCCCTGACGGGGAATGCATAAAACCACCCCGTGCACAGTATAACTACCGACTACTGATTCGCATGAATCATTAACCGTTAACCATTAACCGTTAACCATTGCTTCAGTATCGCAGGAATTCCCACAGCGGGCCTTTTTTGCCTCGCCGGCGCAGTTGCTCCATCACCGGCGACGGTTCATCGTCCGTGAATATCCACCGCTGGCCGGTTGCTTTGGCGCGCGGTTCGATGGTCGCGGAGTCGATGTCCTTCGACAGGTAGTACACCGGGTCAATCAGGTCGTCGGGCGAGCAAATCAGCCCTTCCCGCAGGGCAATGTCGCACAACTTCGTGCGGGGATAGACGCGCATTCCGATGTACGGGAAATAAACCGTCAGACCCAGTTCGCGGGAATGTGCGAACGTTTCGTCCAGCGTTTCGTCCGTCTCGCCGTAGCCGCCGAGAATCAGGAAATGAGCGTAGAAGATGCCCAGGTTGCTGCAGTGCATGCTTTGTTCGCGGATGTCGGAGAAGCGGAATTTCTTGTTGTAATGTTCCAGCTGCCTGTCCGAAAGCGAGTCGGTGCCGAACTCGACATGCGTCAGACCGGACTGCTGATACAGCTTCAGGTCGCCGGCCGTCAGGTTGTGCGGCGCAAAATACGCCCCCCAGCAGATGTCGGCCCGGCTCTCAATCAGACGCCGCGCCAGTTCTTCGTTGTATTCCCGGTGGATGTTGAAAATGGAATCGGTGAAGAAGAGGTAGGAAATGCCCTTGGCGAAATAAAGCTCTTCGATGTTGGCGACGACCGTTTTCGCGTCCAGCGTGCGGACGCGGCGGCCGTCGACCAGGGGGTAGCTGCAGTAGATGCAGCGGTAGGGACAGCCGCGTTTGGTCTGGATGTTCAGCATCCCGCTCTCGTTCCAGTAATACTCCGCCCAGTCGTTCTCGACGTGCAGCACGGGACTGGAGATGTAGTTCGCGCCGCCGCGGGGTTTCGTTCCGAAAGTGTTGATGCGGAAGGCGCCGCCGGCGTCGCGCCATGCCAGCCGGTCGATTCTCGCCGGGTCGGAACCGTCCGACAGGGCGACAATCAGTTCCGTCAGCGCCGCCTCGCCTTCACCCAGGATGGCGTAGTCGGGATTCAGCTCGTGCAGTATCAGTTCCGGGAAGACGGAGAAGCCGGCGCCGCCGAGGACGATGGGGGCCTGCGTATGGGCGCGGGCGATGCGCATGATTTCGCGGTAGTGGGCGATGAAGAGGTTGTCGCGACAGGCACGGGTCGAGTCGTCGAAGTTGCGCAGCGAAATGCCGACCAGGTCGAACGGGTGACGCTGCAGGAAGGCGGCGAAGTCGCCGTCATTCCCCAGGTTGAAGTCGAAGACCCTGATTTCGCAGTCGGGGAGGTGTGCGGAGAGGTAGCTGGTCAGGTAGGAGATGCCCAGCGGATAGACCGGATAGGGTATCCGGTGCCTGTTGGCCGAAACCAGCGCGATGCACTTCTTCATGACGCCTCCGTGTCAGTCCCAGAAAGGATAGAAGTTGAACCACTGTTCGGGATATTTCTTCACGATGCACTCCAGTTCGCGGGCGAAACGGCGCGTCATTCCGTCGATGCGTTCCCGTTTCGAGCCGCCGTCCGGCACGGGGATGGAGACCAGGTGAATCCGGTAGCGCAGGGTCGAGACTTTCAGGGCGAAGAGCGCCAGCACGGGCGCCCGGAACTGCACGGCAAGCGCAAAGGCGCCGACGGGGAAACCGGCCGTGCCCGACAGGAAGTCGCAGGTCACGCTTTTCGCGCTTCCGAACGTCCGGTCGCAGGGCATGCTCACGATTTCGCCGTTCGCCAGCGCGTCGCTGATTAGGAAGACGTGCGACAGGTCGTCCGTCACCGGAATCAGGCGAACATTGTTGCTGCCCAGCGTCTCCGTGCGGTTTTTCTGCACCTCCCGCGCCTCGCCGCCGAAGACCAGGCCGTTGATGCGCTTCTTCTGCTGTTTCAGCAGGTAGCCGCAAAGCTCCGGATTCCCGACGTGCGCCCCGGCAAGGATGCAGCCGCGCGGGTCGTCGAGCATCCGCAGGAAAAGCGGATTGTCGGGGTTTTCGACCTCGAAGGCGTCCCGCCGCCCGGCATAGACGGCAAAACGGTCAAGCAGCATCTGTCCGAACAGGTAATGATTCCGGTAGGTTTTCCGAAAGGATTTCAGGGGCGGATAGCCGTGACGCTCCCGGAAATAGCGGTAAATGGCCCGGTATCCTTTCCGGGCGAAAAGCATGTAGAACGGAATGACGAACGCCAGCAGCACGTATCCGACACGGACGTCAACCAGCGAAAACATAATCTTCAGCGCCTTCTGTCCCAGCGCGTGTCCTCCGGTCACTCCCTTCCATTCCTTTTCCTTTTTCACCATCGCGCCTCAGCCGTTCACTTTTGAGTCGATGTAGCCGTAAAAGTCATTGACGGTGGTGACCCTCGCCATTTCTTCCGGCTTAATCTTGAATCCGAAGCGTTCTTCCACAATCACGACAATGTCCACGAAGTCCAGACTGTCCAGTCCAAGGTCTTCTTTCAGTTTCGCCCCGCCGGTGAGGAGCTCCGCTTCGATTTCCATCTCCTCGATGAGAAAATCCCGGGTGAGCATTTCAATTTCTTTTCTTTCCATACGGTCTGTTGAGTTTTCTATTGATTCTGTTTTCCTATAATTAATGTGCAGTTGGTGCCTCCGAAGCCGAATGAGTTGGACAGAAACCGGTCCACCCGCCGCTCCGTCGTCCGCGACACGATGTACAGGTTCCGGGCGGCTTCGTCGGGCGTTTCGAGATTGAGGTTGGGAGCGATGAAGCCGCTGTTCATCATCAGCAGCGAATACACGGCTTCGCTCGCGCCGGCCATCCAGCATTCGTGGCCGGTCATGGACTTGGTCGAACTGACGGGCGTCTTCCACGCGCCGAACAGCCCGTCCAGCGCCAGCGCCTCGCAGCGGTCGCCCTGAGGCGTCGAAGTGGCATGGGCGTTGACGTAGTCGATTTCACGGGCCTGCAGCGCGGCGTCGGCCAGGGCACATTCCATGGCCTTGCGGGCGCCCTCCTCGCTGGCCTGCGAAACAGACCTTCCGTTGGACGAAAAGCCGTAGCCCAGTACTTCGCCGTAAACGGCTGCACCCCGTTTCCGCGCCGATTCGGCGTCTTCCAGCAGCAGGCTGGCCGCGCCGCCGCTCGGCACCAGTCCGTCCCGCCCGGCGTCGAACGGACGCGAAGCCCCGGCCGGCTCGTCCATCCGCATGGAGAACGCGCCGAGGCCGTCGAAGCTGGCCATCGAATAGACGTTCGTTTCCTGCGCGCCGCCGCACAGCATCCGGTTCTGCATGCCGTCCCGGATGAACATGTAGCCCAGGCCGATGGCATGGGCGCTGCTGGCGCAGGCCGCGCTGACGGTCATGTTGACGCCGCGCAGCCCGAATATCGCGGACAGGTTCATGGAGACGGTGGAGGTCATGGAGCGGAAGATGCCGCCCGAGCCAATCAGCATGGAGTCTTTCCGGTCGCGCATGATTTCGTGGGTTTCGACGACGGCCTGCGTCGATGAGTCGTTGCCGAAGATGATGCCCGCGTCGCATCCTGCCGGACTGTCCGGGTCGAAGCCGGCCATGGCCAGCGTTTCGCGTGCGGCCATGCAGGCATATTCGCCCTGTTCGGGGAGAGACATGCGCAGCCTGCGGTCGAGCATCCCCTTCAGTGCGGGACGCGGGACAAGGCCCGTCAGGCTGGAACGGTAACCGTACGCCCTGCGCGCCGGGTCGGTGCCGATGCCCGACTTCCCCGCATACAGGGAGGCCGTCACTTCGTCAAGACTTTTCCCGATGCAGGAATAGATTCCCATGCCGGTAATTACGACTCTTCGCTTCATTCGCTGTCAGGAATAAATGCCGCCGTTGATGGAAACGATTTCACCGGTGATGTAGGCGGCGCGGTCGGAGGCCAGGAAACCGACCAGCGCGGCGACTTCTTCGGGCTGTCCGAAGCGTCCCAGCGGGATGTTCGTCCGGAGCGCCGCTTCGTCCAGGTCTTTGGTCATGTCCGTGGCGATGAATCCGGGCGCGACGGCGTTGACGGTCACCCTGCGCGCCGCCACTTCCTGCGCGAGCGCTTTGGTTGCGCCAATCATGGCCGCCTTGGCTGCCGAATAGTTCGTCTGGCCGGGCAGTCCTTTCAGCCCGGAGAGGGAAACGACATTGACAATCCGTCCGTCGCGCTTCATCAACATGCCTTTCAGTATCCTGCGCGTCACATAGAAAAAACCGTTCAGGCTGATATTAAGCACGTCGTGCCACTGGGAATCCTGCATGAAAATCATCATGGCGTCCTGCCGGATGCCGGCGTTGTTAATCAGCGCCGCGACATAGTCGTCCGGATGCTGCTCGTGCCATTCGTCCAGGGCCTTGTCGACCGACGCGACGTCGGCTACATGGAACGGCAGCAGCTCGGCCGTTCCTCCCTTTTCCTCTATCAGCCGTTTGGTTTCCAAAGCCGCGTCCCTGTTCGAAACATAATTGATGAGGACTGGAAAACCTCCGGCTGCCAACTCCAGACAAACTGCCCGCCCAATACCGCGAGACCCTCCCGTCACTAACGCATATCTCATAAAAAGTTGTTTTTGAGAGCCCTTTCCCGCATGGAGACAGGGCGTTATTTTATAATTGCGCAAAAGTACGAAAAAAAATGAGAGGGAAAAAAATCACAGTTGTTTTTCTTTCGTTTATCTTTGCAGCCGACAAGAATCAAATGATGACGGAAAAAGAACGGCTAATTGATGTCCGGACGGTATTGCGGCAGAAGGCGCCGAATGCGGCCAAATGGATACCGGCGTTTGTGGTGAACAGGCTTTGCCGGCTGGTGCACGAAGACGAACTGAACAGCATCGTGGAACGCTACCGGCAGCTGGACGGCGTGGCATTCATGCAGGCGCTGGTGCGGGAGTTTGACATCCGGCTGGAACTGTCGGGCGAGGAACATCTGCCCCCCGGCGACCGGGCGTATATCTTTGCCTCCAACCATCCCCTGGGAGGACTGGACGGCATCTGCCTGGCCGCGCTCCTGGGCGAGCGGTACGGCTCGAACATCTATTACCTGGTCAATGACCTGCTGCTGTTCGTCCCCAATCTGCAGTCCATTTTCATCCCGATTAACAAGCACGGCGCACAGAGCAGGGACGCGGCGCTACGGATGGAGGCCGCCTACCGTTCCGACCGTCAAATCCTCACCTTTCCGGCCGGGCTGTGTTCCCGCAGGCAGAAAGGGCAGATACGCGACCCGGAATGGAAGAAATCCTTTATTCAGAAAGCGGTAGCCTGTCAGCGCGACATTGTTCCCGTCCATTTCGAAGGACGCAATTCCGGCTTTTTTTACCGTCTGGCGAATATTCGCAAACGTTCGGGCATGAAAATGAACATCGAAATGCTATATTTGCCGGACGAAATGTTCAAAAGCAAACATCAGTCATTCCGCATCCGCATAGGCGAACCGATTCCGTGGCAAACGTTCGACCGCGCGAAACGGTGGAGCGAATGGGCGGAATGGGTGAAGGAAAAAGTATATCAGTTAAGTACAAACAAATAACTATGATGCAAGAAATTATCCGGCCCGTGGAGAAGGCTGCCCTGAAGCGGGAGCTGACTCCGGAAAAGAGGCTCAGGCGGACGAACAAGTCCGATAACGAAATCTATATCGTCACCTCGCAGGACGCACCGCAGACCATGCTGGAAATCGGACGCCTCCGCGAAATCGCCTTCCGCTACTACGGCGGCGGTACGGGGCTGGAGGCGGACATAGACCGCTTCGACACGATGGAGAACGCCTACCGGCAACTGATTGTCTGGGACCCGCGCGACGAGCAGATTCTGGGCGGCTACCGCTTCCTCTGCGGCTCGGACGTGCAGTTCGACAGCGACGGGAAACCGCTGCTGGCAACGTCGCACCTGTTCAACTTCTCGGACGTTTTCCTCCGGGACTACCTGCCCTACACCGTGGAACTGGGCCGTTCGTTCGTCACGCTCGACTACCAGGCGACGCGCGGCTGTTCACAGGGGATTTTCATTCTGGACAACCTGTGGGACGGGCTGGGTGCGCTGACCGTCGTCGACCCCACCCTGAAGTA
>JAISEZ010000188.1 GCA_031263835.1 Tannerella sp. | reverse complement strand
GAGCGAGACGTCGGCTTCGTCGTCCCATCCCCACGTGTACGTGCAGGTCGGGTCGATGCTTTCCTGTATTCCGTCGACCGACCACAGGTAAGACAGATGCGTTGCGCTCTGTCCGTTCAAATCGACGGAATACGTGCGCGTGCCCTCTCCCAAGTCGAGCGCATTGACGGGCGAGGAGATGATTTTCACGCTGTCGAGGCGGTCGAGCACCCACAGGGAATCGGTTACGGCTACGTTCTGGCTGATGGTTAACTTGTAGAGTCCCGTCATGGTGGCGCTGAGAGTGGCTTCTGTGGAGGTGTTGCCGTCGGGCAACGTCCAGAGGTAGCTTGTCGCGTAGCCTCCGTCGAGGGGGTATGCGCTGCCGGGACATTTGTAAACTGTGTCTTCCGGGAATGAAAAATCTCCGTAAGTAGAAAGATAGCCGAAGGAAGCAGACTCTCTGGTGCCGTTGGTGAAAAAATATCCGAGCGAAAAAGGAGCGGTAGCATTTGTTATCCTGACCGTACCGGCAACGCCATCCAGTCCGGGTATTGAAGCTGTCAGGTCTTTGCGGGCATACTTCCATCCCGTCACGCCGGTAATGTCCTGAAAGTCGGCATCGGTAATAATGCCGGCATTGCCGTTGACCAGGAAGTCGCCTTCGCCTCCGGCACGGGCGAGGATAAATACGTGATGCAATCCTGCGGCTTCCTTGTGGAAGGAAAAACTGCGTCCGCTGATGGAGTTCATGCCGGGGAGAAGCACAGCGTCCACTTCGGCGTTGATGCCGGACTGCTGCCAGACATAAACCGGCCTGTCGGCGTCGATAAAAGCCGTGTATATATTAACGTCGGACAGATGGTGCCGATACAGGTCGCCGGCGTTTGTCAGGTACTCCGTCACCGGGGCGCCTGAGGCAGGCGTGACGGTTACTCTTGTGTCCGGCTGTGTGGCCATTATATAGATGTAATCGCCAGCGGTGGGTTCGGTAAATCCGCGCACAACGACATATTGCCGTCCGACATTGTTTGCCGGCACGATCTGGTCGCCGGTGGCGTCTGAACCGCCCGCTAAAAGAAGGTCGTCTACAACCGTGACGGCTACCGGCGTGTTCTGCGACGTCACCGTCACCGTCGATCCGACAAACCGCGGGGACTGATTCCGGTCAAACGTGCGGAAGGCGAAAGTTTCACCCTTGTTGAGATTGATATAGACCGGCGTGTTTGCTGGCTGGGAAGTACCGGAAGGTCCGCCGTACCAGTCGGTGGACGGCATAACCGTGAGGCTGGTATTGTCTTCCGTAGCTACCAGATGGAACTGGGGATAGGCATCCGGATAAGAGGTCGAGGCTGAAAATACAGTCTGTCCGGGGATATAGAATGAATTGCCCAGCGCCATTTTTCCTTTCAGCGCAAACATGGCTTTAGAATTTGGAGCCGACACGGCATAATAAATAAATACCGGATTGTCGGACGTGAAACGGATTCCGCGGGTATCCTTTACCCCGGTGACGCCGGGAGTAAGGATGGTATTTTCAATCGAATCCATCTGGGCGACGGCCGTTGCAAGGTCGTCCCCGAAAATGATTTGCTGCGACTGGTTGGCCCCGACATGAACAGTTCGCACGGTGTCTCCGGTAAACGCAGGCATCGTCATCGTGACCGTTGCCGGCAGGTCGCCCGCCGTAATGACAAAATAGACGGGCCTGTCCAACGGACTGCTCGCGCTACGATAATACAAATCGGGCGCCACAAACCAGAACTCCGTGTCCTGCGCCTGTACCCTGCCGGGCATGACCGCCGCGCAGAAAAGCAGGAGGAGGAGGCATAAAAAACCGGCGCTTCGCTTTGATTTCGTAACGCCTTTATGTAACTGCGAAAAAGCAGATGATAAGGGTAAAAAAAACGTATTCATCGTATTCATATTATATGTATATTGAATTTATCTACTACCTTTGTCGTATCATTAAAAAATGAAACGATATGGAAAACAGGATTTCAGATGCAGAGACACGATGCATCGCGTCTCCACGTGACGGGGAACAGATTCCGGGTATAGCGTTCGATAAGGAAGGTAATCCCGCAGGCTGTTATACCGTAGAGGAAGCCTTTGACGAAATAGACCTTCAAGCCATTGAGCAGTTCGGCGAAACGCATCGCGAGACGGTAAATGCCCGCCGCAAAAGATGGAACGAAGACGGGTTATGGCATTTCGGGATGCTGTAACCCCCCTGTTGCAGATGCCATGAAGCAGTATCACATTCATATAGCAGTAGAAGCCTTGCGTGATATGAGAGAAACGTCGTATTACATCACTGCCGTTCTCAAAGCACCGGTTACATCCGAAAAATACATCGAGGGGATATACAGGGCCATCGGCCAACTGTGTTTCTACGGCGGTTCGATAGCCCCCAGCCGGCATGAATACATTCAACGGCAGTACGGCCCCGGCGCCCGCACGGTTGTTTACAGGAAAATGCTCATTGTCTTTAATGTACGCCGCGATGTCATCATGATTCGCCGTGTGATGCCGGGCGGACTGATTCGATAATGTGACGGCGCGGGCGGAGACGCGAAGTATCGCGTCCCTGCGGCGGCGGCGGTGGTGTCGGTAACCGTTACCGCCGCCTGAAAAACGGTTGCCCGCAGTGCGTTTCAGTCGCGGGACTTTTTCTCCAATAAATAGTTCCATTCTGTTATCAATCAATTTAATGTATACACTTCTGATTTTGTACTGGTTGTATACTGCGCACGGGATGGTTTTGTGCATTCCCCGTCAGGGGAACCCTGTCAATAGAAAAACATGTACTGCCTGTCTCTTATTCCCCGTCAGGGGGATTCATAAATAAGAAATGAATGCCCTGACGGGTAATCAAGCGGG
>JAISEZ010000103.1 GCA_031263835.1 Tannerella sp. | reverse complement strand
TAAATTCTGTAGAAAAGAGAGTTGACGGATGAAAATCCTGTCACTCTCTTTTTGTCATTAAGTGATGCAAAACAATCAGGACATAACCGTTCGTTTTTCCCGACATGCCGGAAAGTTTCGGGACATGCCCCCAACGTTTCGGGACATGCCCCGAAGGTTTCGTGGGATGTCCCGAATGTTTCGTGGGATGTCCCGAACGTTTCGTGGGATGTCCCGAACGCTTCGTGGGATGTCCCGAACGTTTCGTGGGATGTCCCGAATGTTTCGTGGGATGTCCCGAACGCTTCGTGGGATGTCCCCAGCGATTCGTGGGATGTCCCAAAATTTTCCGGAATATCTTTCGAAATATCTTCCGAAGTCTTACCTGCTGTATGCTGCGTGCGGGATGAATATAAAAAATAAAATATCACCACGGAGACACAGAGGACACGGAGATTCGCTGTTCTGCAGAACGAAGTTCTTTCTCTGTGGCCTCCGGGCAATCTTTTTCCCTGCACGAAGAAAATGTGAGAATAAGTCAATGAGCCAGTGTGAAAATGAATTGGCATATTGGCAAACTGGCTCCTTCTCACATTATTCTCCGTGTTCTCCGTGCCTCCGTGGTGATATTTTATTTTTTATATTCATGCGTAAAACCATCCCGCATGCAGTTATCTTCTTCATTTCTAAAAACAGTAACAATGAACCGAAACAGAAAAAAGTATTTCATTCCCGGGCTTCTTTGCCTGGCGGTTTTATCCGGCTGCGCAAACCGGTCGCAGGAGCCGGCCCGGCGTACGTTTCCGGCGGTAACGGCGCCGACCGTTTATATCGACCCGGCGGCGCGCGCGGAATATATGGCCCTGCACTACTGGGACCTGTTCGATTTCACGGATACCGCCTACGTGGGAAGTGCGGCCGGCGTGACCGAACAGGCGCTGGCCGATTACCTTTCCATACTGCCGTACACGTCCTATCAGGTGATTTGCCGGGGGCTTACCCGCGTGATGGAAGATGCGGAAAAGCATGAAGCCATGTATGCCTTCATTTCCACGCATCTGGAACATTTTCTCTTTGACCTTCAGTCTCCCCTGCGGAACGAAGAGTTTTTTATTCCCGTGCTGGAACAGATGGTGGCGTCGAAAACGCTGATTGAGCCGCGCAAGGTGCGACCGAGGCAGCTGCTGTCCCAGCTGCAGAAAAACCGGCCGTCCACGCAGGCCGCCAATATCCGCTACGCGCTGGCTTCGGGCGCCAAATCGTCGCTCCATGACCTGAAGACGGATTTCACGCTGATGCTGTTTCACAACCTGGACTGCGGCAACTGCAAAGAACTGGCGAATCAGATTAAAAATGCGCCGGCTGTCATGGAAATGCAGAAGCGAAAACGGCTGACGATACTCGCCATCTATCCCGGCCAGGATGTGGACGCATGGAAAAAACACCTGTCCGAAATGCCGTCTTCATGGATAAACGGCTATGACTTTGACGGCGAGATTTACGGACAGGAACTCTACGTGCTGCGAACCGTCCCGACGCTTTACCTGATAGACAGAAACCATCAGGTGCTCATGAAGGACGTTCCGTTGAACTATGTCGAACATTTTATGAATAATATTTTAAACCCTCCAGCTCAATGAAGAAAAGCTTTTTATATACCGGCGGCGGCGACCGGGGAACGACTTCCCTGGTGGGCGGGCAGCGCGTGTCGAAGACGCATCCGCGCCTGGACGCCTACGGTACGGTCGATGAATTAAATTCCTTTACCGGCCTGCTGATAACTGAAATCGGGGACGAAGAAACGGTTGACCTGCTGCAGTTCATTCAGCACAAATTATTCGCGGTCGGTTCCAGTCTGGCCACGGAAACGGAGCATGTATCCCTGAAATCCGCCAGCCTGATTACGTCCGGACACATCCGGCGACTGGAAGAAAGCATCGACCGGATAGACAGCCGTTTGCCGAAAATGACCGGATTCGTCCTGCCGGGCGGATGCCGGACGGCTGCGCTGGCGCACGTATGCCGGACGGTGTGCCGGCGTGCGGAACGGGAAATCTGCCGCCTGGCAGTCGAAAGTCAGGTAGATGAAAATGTGCTGATTTTCATGAACAGATTATCTGATTTGCTGTTTATTATAGCAAGGAGTGAATGTATCCGGCAAAAAGGCAGTGAAATTATTTGGGATAATGCTTGCAGCTAAGAAATAAAATTCTACTTTTGCGGAAAATTTCAATCCGAGAGAAAGATACTTGTGATTTTTGCAAAAAAAAGATTGTTATGTACTGGACATTAGAATTGGCGTCAAAACTGGAAGACGCGCCCTGGCCGGCAACGAAAGACGAGTTGATTGATTATGCACAACGTTCCGGCTCACCGCTGGAAGTGATTGAAAACTTGCAGGAAATGGAGGATGAAGGTGAAATATACGAATGTATGGAAGACCTCTGGCCGGATTATCCAAGCAAGGAAGACTTTTTCTTTAATGAAGAAGAATACTGAGCCGTAGCTGCTGACAATGGAATTAAGCATTTACAATACACTGACGGGAAAGAAAGAGGTTTTTGTGCCGCTTCATGCGCCGCATGTCGGGATATACGTATGCGGCCCGACGGTGTACGGCGACCCGCACATGGGACACGCCCGTTCCGCCATCACCTTCGACATCCTGTTCCGCCACCTTCGCCATGCCGGCTACAGGGTGCGTTACGTGCGCAACATCACCGACGTGGGACACCTGGAACACGACGCCGACAGCGGCGAAGACAAGGTGGCCAAAAAAGCGCGGCTCGAACAGGTCGAACCGATGGAAATCGTTCAGCATTACCTCCTCCGCTACCGGGACGCCATGCGTGCGCTGAACGTGCTGCCGCCGAGCATCGAACCTCATGCCTCGGGACATATCATCGAGCAGATTGCCCTCGTGCAGCAAATCCTCGCAAACGGATACGCCTACGAAAGCAACGGCTCGGTCTATTTCGACGTGGCCCGATACAATCGGACGCACCGCTATGGCATCCTCTCGAACAGGAACATCGACGAACTGCTCAATACGACGCGCGACCTCGACGGACAGGCAGAAAAACGCAACCCCGTCGATTTCGCCCTCTGGAAAAAGGCGCAGCCCGAACACATCATGCGCTGGCCGTCGCCCTGGAGCGACGGATTTCCCGGCTGGCACTGCGAATGTACGGCGATGGGCAGGAAATATCTGGGCGAGCGGTTTGATATTCACGGCGGCGGGATGGATTTGATTTTCCCGCATCACGAATGTGAAATCGCGCAGGCCGTGGCGTCGCAGGGCAGCGACATCGTCCGCTACTGGATGCACAACAACATGATTACCGTCAACGGACAGAAGATGGGAAAATCGCTGGGCAACTCCATCACGCTGGAAGAATTTTTCACCGGCAGGCATCCCATGCTGGCGCAGGCCTACGCGCCGATGGCCATCCGCTTTTTCATTCTGCAGGCGCACTACCGCAGCACGCTCGATTTCAGCAACGAAGCGCTGCAGGCGTCCGAAAAGGGACTGGAGCGACTGCTCGAAACGTATGCCCGTCTGCGGAAACTGACGGCGGCAACGGCATCGACCGTGGACGTGAAGGGATTGCGCGAGCGTTGCGAAGCGGCCATGTGCGACGACCTGAATACGCCGGTAGTAATTTCCTGTCTGTTTGATGCAGGCAGGACGATTAATACGGTCGCCGACGGCAACGGCACGCTTTCGGCCGAAGACCTGGAGGAGTTGAATGCGACATTTAAACTTTATCTGGAAGACATACTCGGCCTGCAAAAGGACCTGTCCGCGGCGAGCGGCGGAAACAGCGACGAAGCATACCGGAAAGCTATCGACCTGCTCCTGAACATCCGTCTGCAGGCAAAGCAGAACAGGGACTGGGCAACCTCGGACAGGATTCGTAACGAACTGACGTCTTACGGATTTACGGTGAAGGATACAAAAGACGGTTTTGAATGGAAACGGTGACGATACGGGATTTTTTCAGGAACGACGCCTTTGCCGCTGCTGCCGGCATAGAATTGCTGGAGGTGGGGAAAGGGTATGCGCGTGCACGGATGGAGATACGTCCGATGCACCTGAACGGCGGCGGCGTCTGTCAGGGCGGCGCCATCTTCACCCTGGCCGACTTCGCCTTTGCCGTCGCGACCAACAGCCATGCACAGCTCACCTTTTCAATCAGTTCGGAAATACACATCTTCAAGTCCGAACGCGCCGGTTTTCTCCATGCCGAAGCCCGCGAGCTGTTCAGTCACAGCCGTCTCTCCAACTGCGAAGTCAAAATCACGAACGAACAGGGCGAACTGATTGCCACCTTCAACGGCACGGGCTACCGCAAGGATGTCGCACTGCGGTTTGCGGCAATTGAAGCCTGAAGATAGTGATGAGTGATTAGTGATTAGTGATGAGTGATTAGTGAATAAATCGGCTCACCGGTCGGGAGGCTTTTCTCAATTTTCAACTTTCAATTCTTTGTATTTATTCCGCGTGAAGTATAACCGGAAAAGCGAGGAAGGAAACAATCGGGTTGAACTGTAAATAGTTGTTTTTATGTCAAATGTATTAAGTTCAATTGTTTCGCTTCACTCGCATGAAAAAGCATCGTTTGTTTTACGTGCATTGAAATCCGCAACGGCCAAACGACCGGAACTAATAGAGTCCGAGGTCGCTTAGCGCATGATATTCAATAAGTCCCTGTATGGAAGACTCTTTTATCATATCTACTTTGGTGCCAAATTCCATGGCGATTTCCTTCAGCACATCCGAAAAGGTGAAAGCGCCCGAACCGACAAACCGTATCCGGTAATCCTTATAGTCGTATTGACAGATATTGCGGGTAAAGAAGTCCCGCAGGTTTTGAGTCAACAGGTCGTAGACATATTGATTGTCCAGGTTTTCCGCCAGGAAACGGGACACGAATACCAGAAAGCGGGTCGGGGAAGTGCTTTCATAGACGGCTTCCATGACGTCGTTGGCCGAGATACCGAATTTCCCGTAAAAAAGCGCCGCCAGTTCGGCCGGCACAAGTTCTTTCAGTAAATTGGCCAGAAACAGCTTCCCTAAAACGGCTTCGCTGCCTTCGTCTCCCATCACGTACCCCGCAGGTCTGACGTTCTTGACGATATTTTCCCCGTCATAAAAACAGGAATTGGAACCCGTCCCCAGGATACAGGCAATCCCGGTATCGTTCTTGAACAGGCCGCGGGCCGCCGCAAGCAAATCGCTCTCGACCAGGGTAATGGTTTTGAACTGGGCAATCAGCGATGAACTGACGACATTCTTTTTCTCCTCGGTCGCACAACCTGCGCCGTAAAAATAAATTCGGCCGATCTTTCGTTTGAAAAAGATCTCCGGCAAGTTAAGCCGAATGCATCGGCTTATTTCTTTCCTTGACTGGAAATAGGGATTAATTCCCTCCGTAATAACCCTCTGAATGAGGCGGTCGCCTTCGACCAAAGCCCACTCTGTACGAGTAGACGTACTTTCTGCTATAAGTTTCATTGTCCGGCGTTTTATATTTGCCGCAAATGTAGATATTTTTAATGACAAAAAGAACTCTTTTAAAGGTCAATTTGTGCATGTATCGCATAATATCCTTAAATATATGTGGGTATAGGCTAATTAGCGCTATCTTTGTGGCCGGAAAAACTTGCAGAATAGCACGATGGCATTTGAAAAAATAACGGAAGCGGCTTCGCTTTATACTGATTTGGAGAAGAAAACAACGCGCGAGATGCTGGAGGAAATGAATGTGGAAAACGGGAAAGTCATCCAGGCCGTGCAGCGCGTCATTCCCCGGATAGAGGAACTGGTGAACCGGATTGTAGCCCGGATGCGGCAGGGCGGGCGGCTGTTCTATCTGGGTGCGGGGACGAGCGGCCGGCTGGGCGTGCTCGACGCATCCGAGATTCCGCCGACCTTCGGCATGTCCCCCGCCTGCGTCGTCGGATTGATAGCCGGAGGCGATGCGGCGCTCCGCGGGCCGGTCGAAAATGCGGAAGACGACGCCGAACAGGGATGGAAAGACCTGCTGCAATACCGGGTTAACGCCGTCGATACGGTCGTGGGCATTGCCGCGTCGGGTACAACGCCCTACGTCACGGGGGCTTTGCGGGCGGCGCGAAAGCAGGGCCTCCTTACGGCCGTCATCACCGGCAATCCCGATTCGCCGGCGGCTGCCGAAGCCGATATTCCGATTGAAATGATTGTCGGGCCGGAATACGTGACCGGCAGTTCGCGCATGAAATCGGGCACCGGACAAAAGCTGGTTCTCAACATGATTTCTACCTCGGTCATGATTAAGCTGGGGCGCGTGAAAGGAAACAGGATGGTTCACATGCTGCCGTCCAACCGGAAACTCGTCGACCGCGGAACCCGGATGCTTGTCGAGGCGCTGGACATTCCCTGCGAGCAGGCCCGTACCTTACTGCTACTGCACGGTTCCGTTCAGAAGGCGATAGAAAAATTCAAGGGGGAACCACCGGCTTAGCGGATGACGATTTTACGGATGATATCTTCAATCCGGATAATGTAGTATCCTTTCGGGAGGGATACGGCATATTCTTCGGACGGATGCCTGATTTCAATCTCCTTCACCCGGATGCCCACGATACTGTATATTACCAGCCGGCTTTTGGCCGGAGCGTCCGTGACGATGATACGGTTTTCAATCACGTTTACCTTTACTTTCAGCGTATCGGCCGACGGTTGCGCCGTATGGACGGCCAATACAAACGCAGCCGTTTCCGCCTGTGCCGGAAACGCAAACAACATCAGGCTGCATGCTGTTATCAGCCCTGCTACCATTGTTTTCATTCGTTTTATCAAGCTCATTGGTCGTTTTTTGATTGCGTAAAAATACAAAAACTATTTCAATTGACACGCAAAACCGTTTTTTTTCTATGAAAGACACACGAAAAGGCCCCGACCGGCAGGCGGGAAAAAAGCGTGTTCCTTCAGTTTGCACATGTGCCCTGTTTTTTCTCAATCAGCGACAGTTTCATTCCTTCCATGCCGGCAACCGTCCCGGGAAACACCGCTTCCGCTTCGGCCCGCAATACCCCGGGGTCTTCGTAACGGGCCGAGTAATGGCCTATGACCAGCCGTTTCACCTGTGCCCGCCGGGCAATCTCGGCCGCCTGACGGGCGGTGGAGTGAAACGTTTCCCTTGCACGCGGCAAGTCCGCCTCGATAAAGGTCGCCTCGTGATACAGGCAGTCGCAGCCTTCAATCCACGGAACAATCTCCGGCGCAAAAGCCGTGTCCGAACAGTAGGCATAGCGTTTCGGCGGGTCGGCCGGCCGCGTCAGGCGGCTGTTCGGAATCACCTCGCCTTCGGGCGTCACGTAATCCGCGCCCTGCTTGAGCCTTGCCAGCTCCTTCACCGGTATCCGGTAAAAATCCGTCATCTCGCGTATCAGATGCGGTTCGGACGGCTTTTCGGCAAAAAGATAGCCGCAGGTGGGGATACGGTGTTTCAGCGGAATCGAACGGACGCACAGCGAACGGTCTTCCATCACCACCGCATGTTGGCCGGGGTCAATCAGGTTCAAGCGGACGGGATAGGGCAGATTCCTGCAGAACAGGGTCAGTACCGGACGCAGAAAATCTTCCAGCGCCTGCGGCCCGTGAATCACCAGTTCCCCCTTCCGCCCCAGCATGCCCAGCGTGGAAATCAGCCCCGGCAAACCGAAACAGTGGTCGCCATGCAGATGGGAGATAAAGATATGATTCAGCCGGCTGAAGCGGACGTGCATCCGGCGCATCTGCAGCTGAGTACCCTCGCCGCAGTCGATGAGGTAAAGCTTGTCGCGCAAATCCACCACCTGCGAAGTCGCCGCATGTCGCAGCGTCACCGTCGCCGAACCGCATCCCAGTAGCGTGATTTCAAAACGTGCCATCCGTTATCTCCTGATTTATGACGCGAAGGAACTACCACTAATCACTAATCACTAATCACTACCCACGAATCACTAATCTGCTACATCCTTTCCGGGACGTCGATTCCGAGCAGCGCCATACCCGAGCGGATGATTTCCGCGACCTTGGCCGACAGCACCAGCCGTTCCTGCCGGACGGCTTCATCCGGTTCGTTCAGGATAGAGCAGTCGTGGTAGAACTGGTTATACTCCCTCACAAGCTCATAGACATAATTGGCGATGCAGGCCGGACTGTACGTTTCTCCGGCTTCCCTGACCGCCGCCGCAAAATCGGCCGCCTGCTGAATCAGCCCTTCCTCCCTGGCCGTCAGCGGCGTCGCCGGAGAGAGCGGCCCGGCAGGCAGCGTCCATCCCTGTTCCGCCGCTTTGCGCAGCACGGAACGGATGCGCGCGTGGGCATACTGAATGAACGAACCCGTATTTCCGTTGAAGTCGATGGATTCCTTCGGGTTGAAAACCATATTCTTGCGCGGGTCAACTTTCAGGATAAAGTACTTCAGCGAACCCAGCCCGATGGTGCGGATAATCCCGTCCGCCTCCTCGCGGCTCAGGCCGTCCAGCTTGCCCAGTTCGTCGGAAATCCCGCGTGCCGTATCAATCATTTCCGCCATCAGGTCGTCGGCGTCCACCACGGTACCCTCGCGGCTTTTCATCTTCCCCTCCGGCAGTTCCACCATGCCGTACGAGAAATGCACCAGTCCCCGCCCGAAGGCAAAGCCCAGCCGGTCCAGCAGGATGGAAAGCGCCTGAAAGTGATAGTTCTGTTCGTTGCCGACCACGTAAATCATGCGGTCAATCGGGTAATCGTCAAAGCGCAGTTTGGCCGTGCCGATGTCCTGCGTCATGTAAACGGACGTCCCGTCGGAGCGGAGCAGCAGCTTCTCGTCCAGCCCGTCGGCGGTCAGGTCGGCCCAGACCGAGCCGTCGTCGCGGCGATAGAAAATCCCCCTGTCCAGCCCCTCCAGCACCGTCCTTTTCCCTTCCAGATAAGTCTGCGACTCGTAATAGATGCGGTCGAAGTCCACGCCCAGCTGCCTGTAAGTCGCCTCAAAGCCTTCATACACCCAGCCGTTCATCGTCCGCCACAGGTCGACGACCTCCGCGTCGCCGGCCTCCCAGCGGCGGAGCATGTCGCGCGCTTCGGCCATCAGGGCCGACTGTCTTTCGGCCTCCTCCCGGCTCAGGCCGCCGGCCTCGAGCGCCTTCAGTTCTTCCTTATAATGCCTGTCAAACAGGACATAGAAGTCGCCCGTCAGATGGTCGCCTTTCCTGCCGGTCGAGGCGGGCGTCACTCCCCTACCCCACTTCTGCCACGCCAGCATGGACTTGCAGATATGGATGCCGCGGTCGTTGACAATATTCGTCTTCACAACCCGGCAGCCGTTTGCCTTCAGTATCTCCGCCAGGCTGTAGCCCAGCAGATTGTTGCGTACATGCCCCAGGTGAAGCGGTTTGTTCGTATTGGGCGACGAATATTCAATCATCACCAGCGGCGACTGTCCGGTCGGCGGACGGATGCCGTAGCGGGGCCGGCTGTTGAGTTCATTCAGCACTTCCATCCATCGCCGCGAGGTCACCGTCAGGTTCAGGAAGCCTTTAATCACGTTGAACGCGGCCACGGCCGGTTCCTCGCGCAGCAGCCAGTCGCCGATTTCCCGTGCGGTCTGTTCGGGCGACCGCTTCGACGCCTTCAGGAAGGGAAACGCCACCAGCGTATAGTGTCCCTGAAATTCCTTTTTTGTTTTCTGCAGCTGCACCTCCTCCGCATCCGTGCCGTAGAGGTGTTTGACGGCGGCCTTCACCGACGTCGCAAGTTGTTGTTCGACTGTCATAACTGAAAATTTCCGGCAAAGGTACAAAAAAAGCGGTTAGTGATGAGTGGTTAGTGATGAGCGAGCCGTAGGCGGCAGATTTCTCTTCGGGGGCTTCCAGCGACTATAATCTTTCGCCAACGATTATAATCTTTCGTCAGAGATTATAATCTTTCGCCGGAGATTATAATCGTTCGCCAACGATTATAATCGTTCGCGGGAGATTATAGCCTTTCGCGGGAGATTATAGCCTTTCTCCGAAGATTATAGCTGTTCGCGGAAGCTTATAACTGTTCGCGAAAAATTATAACTGCCCGCGGAAAATTATAACCGTTCGCCATTGCAAAGATGCTTTTCTGCCGGTCGCTCATCACTCATTACTAATTACCAGTCATGCGAATCAACAGTCACTAACAGTCAAAATTTCCACTGCGCCATCAGGCTTGTTTCGATTCGGTTGCAGCCTTCGACGGTTTCCAGTCCGCTACCGGTGGATTCGCCGTCAAAGTAGTGCGTCCACCCGGTTTTGGCCGATACGGACAGCCTTTTCACCGGAAAATACCGGCACACGGCGGACAGGCGCATTCCGTGCCCGTACAGGAACGGCGTGTTATAGACGTAGAGCAGTTTTTTCTCGTATGAACTGAGCCGGCTGTAATAGTCGTCCGTGTGAAAATACGCCAGAAAAAGGTCTGCCTGCAGGGGAATGCGGGCCGGCTTCCATCCGGTTCTCCCGGAAACCATCCATCCGCGGCTTGT
>JAISEZ010000002.1 GCA_031263835.1 Tannerella sp. | reverse complement strand
TGTCTCTCGACTCCTGAAAGAAACGGAACCGCTCCCGTTCCGAGGTGCCGCCACTGATTAGGGTCGATTTCAGAATCAGGTAATTAATCCATTTCCGGGTCTCGACACACAAGGCGACGTTGTCGGTGGTGATACGGTTCACCGTGTACAGCTTGATGCTGCATACCCAGTCGCTGCCGCGACGCGCCAGTACGAGGTTGCTGCCCGGGTCGACCGAACAGATGTAGAGCGAAAAAGGCGTGCGTCCCTCGGCGTCCTTGCTGCCGGTTGCCGCCGAATGACTTACCCTGTCCAGCAACTCGAGCAGCTGGCCGAGCAGGAGAAGCACCGTCTCCCGGCTGTCGAACGCGCCGACTTCCAGATAGTACTCCAGCAGCCCCAGCATCGTGCTCACCGTCCGCTCCGTCCATATTTCCCCGGACGGAATCCGGAGGTATTCCTGAAGCAGCCGTTCGTGAAGCGGCGTGTACACATCCGGGTCTATCCGGTCGTAAAATTCGCGAAAGGACAGCCGCTCCGTGGAGGTGATGTCATACCATACATATAGCCTGAAGAACAGCAGCTTCTCGTGATTCAGGAAATGATAGAAGGGAATGTCCTGCGCCGTGAAAAACAGTTCCCGGTCTTCGACGGCGGCCAGCGAACCGAGGGTCGCCGACAGCTGCTCGATGTAGCGGATGTAGTTTGGCTGGTCGGGTTTTATCGACGTGTAGCGGAACAGCGCGCTCTGCTCCGAACCACAGTTCAGCAGCTCGTCCATCGAGAGCTGGAAAGTGTGGCATAATTTCTGCAGTTCCGAAAACGACAGTTCCTTGTCGCCCCGGATTCGCCGGTAAGCCGAATCCGTGCTCACTTTCAGCGATTCTTCAATCACATCCACCAAACGGTACTGCTCCGGCATGCGTGACCTGATGGCGTTAAATAAACGTTTCTGCGCTTCCATCATCACCTGGTTAAGTCCATATAATAAACAATTTTACGGTTGAAAAGTTGCTGTCTCATATTGTTTTCCGTACCCGCATTCCTGCAGGAATAGCCGAAAAAAAGGCAAACCCGGGCTGTCATCAGCTCAGGTTTGCCAGCAGGTTTTTCAGTCAGTGCAATCATCATTCAATCAACAAACATGTCACCTTCCGAAAAAACGCATGATAAAGTCTAAATGTACAAGGCTTGTTTCATTACAGACCTTCCCATGCTTCCTGCTATGATTCATACTCAAATTCAGCCAATTAAAAAAAAGAACACACTGTACCTAACGTACAGCCGTTTTGTATGTCCCGCCGTTAAGCGTGACAAGGTAAAATCCCGCGGGCAGCGGTATCCGGCAGGTTTCGCCCGCCATGACCGGAACACGCTTCACCAGTGTACCCGTCAGCGTATGTATCCATGCTTCGCCGCCGGCTGCGGAGGTGATGTACATGCACCCCTCTCCCGTCCATATCCGCGTCGAGGCCACCGCTTCGTTACCGGTCGGAAGCTCGACGCCGTCCACCCTGAAGATGATTCGGAGGTCTTCCCGAACAGCCGGGATACGGATACGGAATACATCGTTGCCCAGCGGCGTGACAAACACTTCGTCGGGCGACAGGCGGCGGTCGGTTGCGACGGTCGGCCTGTGACGCGCATACGGGCCGCTCAGCGTGGCGGTAAACACGAAATCCTTTCCGCTTTTCACGTAATGCAGCCCGACGGGCAAATCGGTGGCCACATGCTGCCAGGCAGGGATAGACACCTTCCGCTCGATGACTGCATTACCGCTTCCGCCGGCCGGCAGGAAGGCTTCAATCACCTCGCAGCCGCCCGGCTCCCGGAACAGAATCACCTCTTCCAGACGTTCGAGTTGAAGCGGCGTGACCGGCAGCCGGGCATCTTCCCACGAACGGCCGTGATTGAAGCTGCGCAGCAGTCCGGGCGAACCGCCGCAGAGATTGAATTCCAGTCGGCCTTCGTACTGAGTCGTGCGCGGGATATAGACCATCCCGCTCACATCCGGTTTGTTCCAGAATCTGAACCGGGTGGACGCGCCGCCCGGCAGGGCCGGCGTCGAAATCTCAATGGCGCCCGAGCCGCCTTCCAGTTCGTCGGGCACCCGCAGCGTCCGATACGCCAGCACAAGTTCCGTCATGCCTTTCGGCACGACTATCTTTTTCCACTGTCCGCCGTCCTTTGCCACCAGATACTTTTCGGCCAGTCCCAGGTAGGTAACGGTTACTTCCCGGTCGAAACCCGTTTCGGGCACCGTCACCGTGAATGTCTTTTCACATCCTTCGAACCACTCGTCCGGCGAAGCGCCGGAGGCGCAGGCATGGCACGCGGGAGGCGGCACCTGAACGGCCGGAGCCGCCGACAGAATCACTTTGCCGACCGGCAGTTTCGGACAGCTCGAACTGCCCGGCGCCCGTGCGCCGCACAACAGCACCTCGAAGTCATACACGCTCTCGACGGCCTTGCTGTTCCACGGAAGGGTCAGCACATAGAACGCCGAATCGCCGGCGGCAGTGACCCGCGGGAATACGTTCGCGCCGCCCAGCGAAGCCGGCAGCTGTATTTCCAGCGCATGTGCCATTGCTGCATAATGCAGGTTCTTTCCCGTAACCGTCAGCGTCACCTCGCCGCCCCGGAAATCCAGCTTCGCCGGAAGCGCTTCTATCCCGAAACCGGCGTTTTCGCCGGGGGTGTTGCAATGGTTGCCGGGAGTGAGCCGGGGGATTCGCACCTTGAAGCCGTCGAACCGTTCTTCCATCGCGTTCGACAGGTTGTTTTGAATCACGCCGGGCTTCAGCCTCACCACATAGTCGCCGTCGTCAAACGTAAACGGAGCTGCGGCGGTGACCCGTACAAGGTTTCCGTTCTCCACCGCAGCCGTCCACGCCGAAGCGGGGAGCGCCTGACCGTCCCGGAAGATTTCAATCAGGCTGCCGATGCCTGTACTGTTGAGGATATGGCCGGAAGTCAGTCCTCCGGCGCCGTAAATCTCATCGGCGATGCCGTTGCTCGCGGAACCGTTTGTCTTGAGCGTAAAGGTAAATTCCGTCTGCGGGGAAAGGAAGATGCTGTCTGCCGGCAGGTCGCAGTTGAAATGGAACAGCGGGTAGGGCGTGTTCACGTTAAACCTGACGCCGGCCGTGGCCGACGGGGCGTTTGTTTTCGCTCCGTAGCGGTCAACCGCAATCTCTGTTTTGGCATACAGCTGTATGTTCCGCCCGTTGGTCAGCGGGGGAACCGCCGGCGTCAGGGTAAACGTCCATGTGTCGGAAGGCGATGCGCCGGAGGGCGTCATGCCCGACACCGTGCCCGCGCCGGCGAGTACCTGAATGTCGGCAGAGGTCAGTCCCGATACGGGACGGTCGAATGTCATCTTCACATCGAACGCCGACGCATTCGTCTCGCTGACGGAAGGAATCAGCGCCGGCGGCGGTATCCGCAGGTCCACCACGCGGGTGGTGAACGAAACCGGCCTGATAAGCTCCGGCGGGACATTCTCGGCGTCAAAGCGCAGGTATCCCGTGTAGCCGCCCGCCGGACGTCCCGGTACCAGCACGGCCTTTACGCTGAACGTCGCTCCGGGGGGCAGGCCGGGGCCGCCCGCGTCGTTCCGCAGCGCCTGATTCAGCGCCGTCCGGATGGCCGCATCCAGCGAGCCGCCGTTCATGTCCGTATAATCACCCGCCATCACCTGAATCGCCGGGCGGTACAGTTTCCGGTTGCCCGTATTTTTGAACGTCAGCGTCACCGCTTTGGCAAGGCCTTCCGCCGGCGTGTAACCCTGATTCAGCGCGCTGGTGTCGCCCGGCGCCGAGGTTGCATACTCCTTCACTTCTATGGTCGGGACGTAGGCCGGCGCATGAAGTTCCACCTGCAGTTTCGGCAGGATGGTGGCCGTCTGTGCCACATATTCAAAACCCCGGTCGTTCTTGGCGTCCGTAAAGAAAGTGACCGGGAAGGAAAGCGTCGCATACTGCTGCAGGATGGGCTGACCGCTTTCGGAGGCATTCTCGGGGAAAAGGGCCGCATCCGGATACACCGCCGTCGTTCCGAGGAACAGACGGCGGGCATCCAGTTCCGGCGCCAGACTCGTCACGGCCGCATTGACAGCCGCGTTGTCGTGCAAATCCAGATACATGGTCGTACTTCGGCGTTTTCCCGTATTCGCGTCCGGCTCCGTGTAAACGGTAAACCGGGTAGTGGTCGTATCGCCCACATAAACGATGGTTCTCATGGCGCCCAGCTGTGCACCGTTGGGATTGTAGCTGGCCGCGGAGATTTCGGCGGGAGGCAGCACCACAATGGCGCCCACCTGCCCGGATGCGCCGCAGCCTCCGCCGATGCCGGCGCCGTGGTCGCCACCCCATGATTCCACATGTCCGCCGTAAATCAGTACGGTGAAATAGGCCTGGCTGGCAGCGCTGTTTGTCCATCCGCCGCCGATACCGGCTCCGTGCGACCCGGCAATGCCGATGACGGTGCCACCCCGGATGACTACGTTTCCGCCGCTTCCGCCGTAATTGCCGGCGCCAATGCCGGCGGCGCTCCCGTTACCGGGCAATTCTTCGACCCCCACGGCGGGATTGGTTTTCGGCCCGTAATTCATGAAAGGGTCCTTCACGGCGTCGTAAGGCCCTTTCGTGTGGGCCGGATTGCCGTTGCCGTGATAATCCCTCGAATCCGAGCTTCTGGCCGTCAGTTTTCCCGGCCCCTCAATGTACACGGTCGAACCTTTCCAGATTTCCAGACCGGCCCGGCAACCGTCCACAAGGGCGCCGGATTTGACACCTCTGCAACTGTAGAGATAGTTTTCTCCTTCCAGTTTCACCGTCACCACCGAACTCCACGGCTCCCTGTCGCTCACGTCGGTTGTGCCCTTGTTCGCATTCGGATTCCCGTTGATTAAAAAGGCGCAGGCCTCCAGCTGCGTGGTTTGAATACCTGCATCTTCCAGAATAACCGTGACCTGTTTCAGCCCGCCGGCTACTTCAATGCCGTGATTTGTTCCGGCATCGACCATCGACGCCGGCGTACCGTCAAAGTGACCTTTGATGCGGTAGGTGCCATTTTGCCGGATTTGTAACGGAAACGACAGCGAACCGGTCAGTGTCGTCGTACTTCCGGGGCTTAACGGCGTAGCCGCTTTCCCCTCCGGAAGATACATACATATCATTCCGGTGAACAGGCATATATTTACAGCCGGCCTGAGCCATGCTCTATTGAAAATTCGTCTAATTAATTTCATCTATCTTTCTTCGTTTAATATCGTGTAAAAATGTGAGTCAGTAGTAGGGGCGAACCTGTGTGTTCGCCCGTACAGGCGGGTAGCCG
>JAISEZ010000181.1 GCA_031263835.1 Tannerella sp. | reverse complement strand
GCCTGTTTCGATGCGCTCAAAAAGATAGGCTGGCCCGAAGGACGCATCATCCTCGCGGAAACGACCGTCTATCTGGCCTGCAGTCCGAAGAGCAATTCCGCGTATCTGGCCATCGACGGGGCGCTGGCGCTGGTAAACGAAACGGGCAATCTGCCGGTTCCGCTTCACCTGCGCAATGCGCCAACCGCCCTGATGAAGGAACTGAATTACGGTAAAAACTACAAGTACGCCCATGACTATGAAGGGCATTTCGTCAGACAGGACTTTCTGCCGGACGAGCTGCTGCACCACCGCATCTGGAAAGGCCAGCCCGGCCCGGCCGAAAGCAGGCTGATTGAACGGATGCAGCAGCTCTGGGGCGAACGGTACAGCAAATGAATAGAACGGATGAATACGGTGCTGCCACTATTTTAACCGGAAATAGAAATGCGCGGATGGCCGGTTCGGTCATGCAAAATCAATCATTGCCTTCATGACCCCGTCCCGGTAGCCGGCCACCAGGTCGAAAGCCTTCCGGGCGTCCGGCAGCCGGAAGCGGTGCGTAATCCAGTGGTCGACCGGGACGGAGCCGTCGGCAATCACCCGGACGGCTTCCCGGTCGCAGCCGTTTTGCCGGCGAACGTTCCGGATGCAAATCTCCTTCCGGCGCAGGTCGTCTACCGGAAACGAAAACCGCGAAAACTCCGGAATCCCGACAATCAGGAGTGTGCCGCCGGGCTTGAGCAGCCGGATGGCCTGGTCGAGCGCCTCCTGCTGCCCGCAGCATTCGAACACCAGGTCAAGCAGCAGCGGTTCCGCGGCGGCGATCCCGGCTACGGCGTCTTCACGCCCGACGTTGTACGTGGCCGTCGCCCCGCTTTGGCGGGCAATGGACAGGCGTTCGTCGATTCTGTCGGTCACGTGGACGGTCGCCGCACCGGCCAGCCGGGCGCCCGCCAGCACGCTTAACCCGATCGGGCCGGAACCCAGGATGGCGACATGCCTGTCCTGCATCGCGCCGGCCAGCCGCGCTGCGTAAAGTCCGATGGCCAGCGGCTCGGAGATGGCGGCCTGTTCGAAACTCATGGCCTCGGGGAGGGGAATGCAACAGCCCTGCGGCATCACAATGTATTCCGACAGGCAGCCGTCGGCCTGTCCGGGACAGCCGAGGAAA
Organism: Tannerella sp.; assembly: GCA_031263835.1. Classification (GTDB taxonomy): domain Bacteria; phylum Bacteroidota; class Bacteroidia; order Bacteroidales; family Tannerellaceae; genus Tannerella. The sequence continues at coordinate 2,273 of JAISEZ010000181.1, read as the reverse complement.
CGCAGTCTGCGACAGGTATGCGGACGGCCGGCCAGACACTGGTCGCACGCACCGCAGGGCATCGCCGGCTCGATGGCAATCCGGTCGCCGGCCCGCAGCGAATGAACGCCGGCGCCGACTTTCTCCACGTACCCGGCGCCCTCGTGACCGACCGGAAAGGGATATTGAACTACCTGCGAACCGATTTTGCCCGTCGCGTAATAATGTACATCCGAACCGCAAACGCCTGTCGCCTGCATCCGAATCAGGACATCCGTATCTTCCCGGATCTCCGGCCGGGGGACATCGAACAGCTCCATCCGGCGCAAACCCGTTAATTGCATTGATTTCATCTATGTTTCCTGTTTAAAACAGGCGTAAAAGTAGCGTTTTTTGCGAAATGAATGGGTATAAGAATTCAATGATTCAATGATTCAAGAATTCAAAGATTCAAGGGCGAGCGGCGGGAATAACGGCTGGGGCATCTGCATACCAGCTTCTCCAGATCCGGGACGAAAAAAAAACCGACAGTCACGCATCTTCGCACAACTGCCGATTTCCTTATCATCTATATTATATTTATGCGGGATAATCCCGCCGCTCGCCATTGAATCTTTGAATCTTTGAATGATTGAATTTTTGAATTATTCCCCACTCTCGATTCCGAGCAGTTCTACTTCAAATTCAAGCACGCTGTTGGGTTTGATCGTCTGGCCGGAGCCTTGCGGGCCATAGCCCAGTTCCGAAGGAATCCATACCTGATATTTGGAGCCGACCGGCATCAGCTGCAACAGTTCCGTCCAGCCGGCAATCACGCCGGTTAAGGGGATAGTCGCCGGTTCGCCGCGTTCTACCGAACTGTCAAATACCGTACCGTCCAGCAGTTTGCCGGTATAATGCACCTGCACCTGATTTTCGGCAGTCGGCTTGGCGCCGTCACCCTGTTTCAGAATCCTGTACTGCAGACCCGATTCGGTCGTAATCACGCCTTCTGCGGTCCTGTGTTCCGCCAGGAAACGGTCTCCCTTTTCCTTTTCGGCAGCAGCGTCCTTCTGCTGAATAGCCATCATGAAGGACTGGATGTAGGCTTGTGCCGCTTCCGCCGTCATCACCTGCGCGGTATCGCTGTTTATCGCGTGCAGAAACCCTTCCTTCAGCGCTTTCATATTGGTTTCGCCTCCGGGGAAATTATTCATGCTTTCGCGCAAACCGTTGCCGAAATTGACGCCGATCGCATAACAGACCGTATCCACGTCCGTTGCCGGCACGTAGGACGCATGGGGAGGCGTGGCCGTCGAAACGGTATCCGCTGCATTTTTCGAGGTGCGGCAGGAGGCGATGAGCGTCACCGCGACTGCCGCAACCAGCCACAGACTGTATTTTTTCATTTTCAGACAGGCCATATCAGTTCGTTTTCGGAACAATCTCCAGCAGTTCCATCTCGAACTCAAGCACGCTGTTGGGCTTGATCACCTGGCCGCGGCCTTGCGGGCCATAGGCCAGTTCCGAAGGAATCCATACCTGATATTTGGAGCCGACCGGCATGATTTGCAGCACTTCCGTCCAGCCCTGTACCACGCCGGTCAGACCAAAGGTCGCCGGTTCGCCGCGCTGTATCGAACTGTCGAATACCGTTCCGTCCAGCAGCTTGCCGGTATAATGCACCTTGACCTGGTCTTCGAGGGTAGGTTTCGCGCCGGTTCCTTCCGTAAGCACCCTGTATTGCAGGCCGCTCTCGGTCGTAATCACGCCCTCCCCGCTCTTGTTTGCCGCGAGAAAGGCATCTCCTTCCGCTTTCGTCACTTCGCCTTCCTTTGCCTGTTCGGCCATAAAATACTGCTGCATAAACGCCTGAGCGCTTTCCGCCCTCATTTTCAGGGAACCGGTGTCGCCCTTGACCGCCGTAATAAAGCCGGCAATGAGCGCATCTACGTTGGCAGGCCCGCCGGGAAACGTTTCCAGACCTGATCCCAAACCGGTCCCGTAATTTATGCCAATGGCATAGGAGACACTGTCGACTGCCGTTTTCAGGCTTACATTGGTATTTACCCTTTGGCCACACGAAATGACCGTCAATCCCATTAAGGCAACGCACATCGTTGCCAGTACATTCGTTTTTTTCATCTTTTTCATTTTAAAAATGTTATCTATTCTTCTTATATAATATCCAATAGTTCCACGTCGAAAATCAACGTGCTGTCGGGTTCGATCATCTGGCCGGCGCCCTGTTCGCCGTACGCCAGTTCGGAAGGAATGAACAGCCGCCACCGGGCGCCCGTTTCCATCCGCTGCAG
>JAISEZ010000066.1 GCA_031263835.1 Tannerella sp. | reverse complement strand
GTAATGATGTACCACTTCGTTGTCCGTGGCCTGCCGGAAGGTGACGGAGATGGAATCTACGGCGACATGTTTGACCGTCGGACGGACGCTTCGAGCAAATGCCGGCGCCGGAAGGCCGTCGCGGTTTTTGTATGTAAAATGGCTACCGTCGTGAGGGGCTTCGACTAACCAGCGCGGCAGGATTTCCTCATCGCGATACGTGTCCCAGCGCTCGATTTCCACATCGTCGTTTGCCCGGATGTTCACAATCACGCCTTCGGTGACATATTTGAAGTTCTCCGGTGTCGTAGTGATATCCGGCACACCCCTTTCTATTTCGCAGTACACGGTGCTTCCGTCGTTAATCGCCGTGAATTTGCCCTGATGAATCGAGCGCGGGTCGCTCAGCGGAGAGTGCGAATGTCCCGAAAAGACAATCACCTGCGGATACCGGTTCAATATATCCAAAAACACGTCCGTACCCCATCCGTTGCTCTGCGACGAGCCGTAACAGGTGTTCAGCGGTGGCATGTGCATGAATACAAAGACCGGTTTCCCGGGATAGCGCTGCGATGCATCGGCCAGTTTTTCCGACAGGAACTGTCGCGCCTCGTCATTGCGGGCAGGAGTGGAAAAATCCCCCGTACCCCATTCGCTGATGGCAATAAACGGATAGCCTTTGATATCGACATAATGATACAGCGGCTGCCCTACGATGGTCTGATAATTTTTCAGACAGTCTTCATTGCCGTGGACGTCGTGGTTGTAGCCCAGCGTAAAGTATACGTCGATACCTTCCGGGACATTGCTCCTGTCACCGAAAGCCGAAACCAGCTGTTCATATTCTTCGGCTTTCCCTCCGTTAGTGAGGTCGCCGACGACAAAAATGGCGTCTACCTGAGGCGTTTTGCTCAGGATATTTTTCAGCGCCCGGGGCACTTTTACTTTTGCCCCCTCGCCCCATTTAGTGTATTCGAAATGCGTGTCCGAAATGACCGCAAAGCGCGGTAATGCTCCGTTGTCTTTCCCATTTTGTGCCGATACCAGAGCTGTACCGCAAATAAGGATCAAAATTGATGTTTTAATAAATCTGTTCATATTGTTTCTGTATATATTGTTAATTACTGTGTTTTGGTTTCCTGCTGCCCCGTCACGGCAAGCGTTTGTATTCCGATACATTTTATCCGGCGTATTTGCACCGGGCCGAACAGTCCTGACGGCAGCAAGGCGTCGTCTTTGAGCCAGTGATGCCATGTCGTGAAAGTGAAGCGTCCGGTCGGACTTGGTTTGCCGTCGAGTAACCACTGCGGCCATTCTTTCAGACGCGATCCGTCCCATTCGCGGTCGTCGGGCAGTTGCTCGTCGCCAATCAGCCGGTTCGGCCACATGTTTGTAATTTTCACCTGCAGCGTGTTTTCGCCGGTTTTGATGGCATCTGTGATGTCTATGTAGCAGGGCGGTTTCCAAAGTACCGGGTATGCTTTACCGTTTAGCGTTACTTCTGCAAAGTTACTGAGCGTTCCCAAGTCGAGCATGATGCGCATGTCGGCGGCCGGTTTGCCGTCCCATCGGAAAGTCTTGTCGTAGGTGGCTGTTCCCGAGAAATATTTGACGCCGGCATCCGGATGTTCCGTCCATGAAATCAGCTTGTCGAGCGTTACCTGTGCGGGCGCTCCCCAACCGGACGGGAATGATAGCTGCCACGGGCCGCCTATTTCCACGATGTCGGGCAAAGCGCCGGTTTTGGCGTCAACGGTTTTGCCGGAGGCCATTGTTACCTCGAAAGCGCCGGCGTTCCAGGCCCGGATTTCCATATTGCCGTCTGCCGCAGCGCTTAATTCGAAGGCGGGCGCCGGTTCGACAGGCAATACCAGCATCCTGTTCTCACTCACTTTCGCCTGTTCGCGCGTTCCGTTGAACAGATAATCCACACGGAGTTCCTTTTTCGCGCCGGATACAGGGTCTTTGTCGTCCGTCAGGTCGCTGTTCACTTTCACCGATATGGCGCCGTCCGTCGCCAACGCCTTTATTTTGGCCGTGATATCCACCGTCTGCCGTACCGGTTCCACGTCCGGGATATTGGCAATGACACCGTAGTAAGCTCTCATGATTTCCACGTTCGCCGGTAGCGTGGCGCTCTGGTTTTCGATTATTTTCACCTGCCGGTCTACACCGTTCGTGCGATAATCTATCTGCAACTGTTTGAAGGTGCCCTGGGCCGGATCGCCGCCCAGCAGGTTGTTATGCGCGTAAATGGTCCGATTCCCGTCGGCGACCGACTTGCGGACAATCTCCGTTACGTTCCTGTAGTTCACGGCGTCTTCGTCCGCAAAATAACCGTATTCCGCCTTCACGATTTGCAAGTCGCCGGCAGATTTCGAGATGTCCCGTACGTCGGCGGTATATTTCACGGCTACGGCATGATCTTCGGCGGCCGGTTTGCGGAAAACGACAAATACCGAACCCGACGGGCCGAAACGTATCGGCACCGTTGTCAGGCCGTCTTTTTCCTCATACACGGGTGCATCTTCCATCTCGCCCGTATCGGGATGCCAGAACTCCGGCGCCTTGCCGCTTATGCGGAATGTACATTCTTCGTCCGCTCCTTTCCGATTCGGGCAGGCTACAAAATAAACATCCATCCCGCTGATTTCACGGTGGATATAATTCAGGCCGGCTGCTTCGCCGGCAAGGAAGTCGGGCTTTATGCCCAGCGACTGCAGTACTTCGGCGGGCGACTTGCCGGAAATCACCTTTGGCCAGACTTCGGCGGCCAGCTGTTTCACTTTTGCATCGCTTGCCGGATAACCGCGCAGGCCCGGGGCGTGTTCGGGCCTGTTTTTCCCGACCACCACCGCTCCGTCACGAACCAGCCGGCGGAGGGTCTCCAGTATTTCCGGCGACATGACCGGATCATCCGGCAATACCAGTATGCGGTAACTCATGCCCGACGGCAATACCAGACGGCCATCCTTTACTTTCAGCATTTTCAGCGCACGCGTATCGCATCCGTCATAGTCATATCCGTACGGCAGCTTGAGTTCCCGCAGTCCGTTCGGAGCGCCTTCGCCGCTGTAGGACAATACGTCTGCCGTGAAGCGTCCTTCCTGAAGCATAAACTGGCAGCGCGCCTGGTAGCGCAGCCACTCCCGGCCCTGTGTCCACCATGTGAGCGTACGCTCGAAATGCGTGCCATACTGTCCCAGGGTCATACCCGGATAGCGCGTCGGGTTCGTCCAGGGCTGATGGGCATAGCGGTGGTAAATCATCCGGTTGACGCCACCGCAATATACAGCGTCGCCCAGCGCCTTGATGTCGTATGGGCCTTTTGTCCATTTGCCCGCACCGGATGTAGCTGTGAACGCTTCCGCTCCAACGAATTTCTTGCCGTAGACGTGCGCTACGGAGGCTGGCAGCTTGGCATTGCCGCTGTTCACGCTATGGTCGCTGACGGCCCAGAACTCGCCCATGGGGATATCGCAGTAACTGCCGTACTGGATGTCGTCGGACGGGCTGTTGCCGTAACATTCCAGCGAAAACAGCAGGCCCGACCGGTGTGCCAGCTCTCCGAAATAATCCGAATAACATTCGGCGAACAGGTCGGCTGTTACACGCCGGAAGTCCCACAGGAATCGCTCCGTCACTTCGGGCGATTCTACGATGCGTCCCGTAAATACCGGCAGGAACCGGAGTATCGAGTAGCCGCAGCGCGCCTGAAATTCTTTCTCAAAGCCCTGTGTCCAGTTTTGCGCGCCGACTTCGTAACTGTCAATTAAAACGTTGTTCAGTCCCGGCTGATCCGGCCCGGTGGTTTTTCCAATGGCAGCAAGTATGAGGCCCATGTGCCCGTCCCAGTGCGCTTTGATGGCTTCGCGGCTAAGCTTGTCACATTCCAGGCCCGCACCTTCGGCCCGCGCGGGGTGGTTCTTGCGGCCGGTTGTCGTATAACCTGTCCGGAGGATGGTCCAGTCGCCTTCAGGCGCTTCCCAGGCGGCTGTTTTTCCGTCGGATGCACTGATCAGTTTTTCCGTCAGGTCGATGATGCCGTCCTGCGGGATGATTGTTTCGGGCGGCACGCCGGACGGGGTTTTATAGGGGATATCGTCTCTTTCAAAGAACAGTTTCGCCTTCAGGGCGTCAATCGCCGGATCGTCCGTGCCGTCGGATGCAGGCGTGCGGAATGCCAGCACGGCTATGTCGCGGTAAAAATCCGGGCTGGATTCAGGTTGCGGCGGCGCGGCTGTTACCTGCGCCGGGCCTTTGATCCGCGTCTCGCTCGTGACTACGATTTTCATGCTGTTTTCAGGTGTATTCCACGGCCCTCCGCTGCTCGACCATCCTGCACAGTTATGGATGCACAGTTCAAGTCCGAGGCGTCGGGCCTCGGCGTCTGCATGTTTAATCATTTCAAACCATTCGGGGCTGTTGAACCGGACCGTTCCCTGCGGGGTATCTCCGGCGACATTGAAAATCTGTGCGCCTCCGATACCGGCATCTGCCATCGCTTCCAGATCGGCGGTGATGCCGTCTTTTGTTATATTTCCGTCCATCCAGTGCCACCATGTATGGGGCTTTGCGGAAGCTGGCGGATTGATAAATCCCTGTTCCAGCGCCTCCGGCGCAAGGGTGCTTACTGCCCGGCTGCAACTCACAAGCACTGGGATGATCATAAATA
>JAISEZ010000286.1 GCA_031263835.1 Tannerella sp. | reverse complement strand
CGGTATCCGGACTTCAGGACGCTGACGATTATGGATGGACGGGCATCCGTTGCCATTTCTTCCACGGGTAACAGCAGAGCTTCCGACACATACACGTTTGATCCGCAGACGGGCGCCATTACGGATGTAGTCTATTACAGGGATCAGGATCGGGCAGGCAAATTGCGTGGCTGGATTTATGCGGTGCATGTGGGAAGCTGGGGTGGCTGGATTACCCGCATCCTTACCTTCCTGGCCGCGTTGGCGGGAGCATCCATGCCGATCACCGGCTATTACATGTGGTTCAAACGAATCCGCAAGAAAGAGCCATGAACGGAGAAACTGTAACCTCTACCTGCATCGCAGGCAAACAAAACCTTGCCGATTCCGGAACACTTTTTGACCGGCCTGATCGGGTTTGCCTGCGATGCGGACAAGGTTATGTATGTCGCAAGTGCCGGTCACTCAGTGTTACACTTCTGGCCTTTATCGCCTTGATGCTCAATAAAATTTATCCGCAATGAAATTTAAACAGTTTCTTAGATTTGCGTCAAATACCGGGAGTCGATTCGCTCACTCATCACTAACCACTGTCAATCGTCAATCACTTTTCGCGGAGGAAGATTTGAACGGGCGTACCGCTGAAATCCCAGTGTTTGCGGAGTTGGTTTTCGAGAAAGCGTTTGTAGGGTTCCTTGACCCACTGCGGCAGGTTGCAGAAAAAAGCGAACGAGGGCACGCGCCCCGCCGGCAACTGGGTGATGTATTTGATTTTGATGTATTTCCCTTTCCATGCGGGCGGCGGCGTCTGTTCTATCAGCGGCAGCAGGACGTCGTTCAGCTGCGCGGTCGGGACGCGTCTCCGGCGGTTGGCGTACACCGTTTCGGCCGTCTCCAGCACTTTCAGGATACGCTGTTTGGTCAGGGCCGAAATGAACAGCACGGGGATGTCGATAAACGGTGCCAGCCGCTCCCGAATCGCACGGATGTAACTGTCGATGACCTGCTGGTTCTTCCCCTCAATCAGGTCCCACTTGTTCACGCAGACGACCACGCCCTTCCGGTTTTTCTGGATAATGGAGAAGATGTTCATATCCTGGCTTTCGATTCCCTGCGTGGCGTCGAGCATCAGTACGCAGACGTCCGAACCTTCAATCGCCCGGATGGAACGGATGACGGAATAATACTCCAAATCTTCGTTCACCTTGGCTTTCTTGCGGATGCCGGCCGTATCGACCAGGTAGAAATTCAGCCCGAACTTGTTGTACTTCGTATAGATGGAATCGCGCGTCGTTCCGGCGATGTCGGTCACGATGTGCCGTTCTTCGCCGATAAAGGCGTTAATCAGCGACGACTTTCCGACGTTCGGCCGCCCCACGACGGCGATGCGCGGCAACTCCTCTGGCGTCTCCTCGTCCTGCCTTCCGGGAAAGAGGGCAATCATCCGGTCCAGCAGGTCGCCCGTGCAGGAACCGTTCACGGCCGACACGCAGAAAGGGTCGCCCAGTCCCAGCCGGTAGAACTCGGCGGCCGAGGCGTGCAGGTCATAGGTATCGGCCTTGTTGGCCACCACAATCAGCGGTTTGCTGCTGCGCCGCAGGATGCGGGCGACGGCGTCGTCCAGGTCGGTCAGGCCGTTGACGACATCGACGACGAACAGAATCAGGTCGGCCTCTTCGAGGGCTATCCGTACCTGCCGGTTGATTTCCTCCTCGAAAATATCTTCCGAGTTGACTACCCATCCGCCGGTGTCGACCAGGGAAAATTCCTGTCCGCACCATTCCACTTTCCCGTAATGGCGGTCGCGCGTGGTGCCCGCCTCTTCGTCCACAATGGCCGCCCGCGTCTGCGTCAGACGGTTGAACAGGGTCGATTTCCCCACATTCGGCCTCCCGACTATGGCCGCTACATTTCCCATAACAATTCAATAATTTAATGATTCAATAATTCCATGATTCAAGAATTCAAAGATTCAATGATTCAACGATTCCATGATTAATCCGGCTGGTATCCGAACGACTTCAACAGGTTGTCCCGGTTTCGCCAGTCCTTTTCCACCTTTACGAACATCTCCAGAAAGATTTTCTTTCCGAAGAAATGTTCCAGGTCTTTGCGCGCCACGGTTCCCGCCTTCTTCAGCGCCTGTCCCCGATGACCGATAAGGATGCCTTTCTGTGTCTCGCGCTCGACGACAATTACGGCCTTGATATGGATGCGGGCGGGCGATTCGTCGAACAGTTCCACGACGACTTCCGCCGAATAGGGCACTTCCTTCTGGTAGTAGAGCAGGATTTTCTCGCGGATAATCTCCGTCACGAAAAACCGCGCCGGACGGTCGGTCAGCGCATCCTTCTCGAAATAGGGCGGCGAATCGGGCAGCAGCGCCACAATCCGCTGCTTCAACGGCTCGACGTTGAACTTCGACAGCGCCGAGAGGGGTATGATTTCGGCCTGCGGCAGCCGGTCGTGCCACTGTTCCACCAGACGCTCCAGCGTCGGCTGGTCGGTCAGGTCGATTTTGTTAATCAGCAGCAGTACGGGACACTTGGCCTGCCGCACCTTCTGCAGGAAGGTTTCGTTCTTGTCCGTTTTCTCGACCGTGTCCGTGACGTAGAGCAGGACGTCCGCATCGTTCAGCGCCGATTCCGAAAAGTTGAGCATGGACTTTTGCAGCTTGTAGCTCGGCCGGAGCACGCCCGGCGTATCGGAATAGACAATCTGCATGTCGTCCGTATTGACGATGCCGAGGATGCGGTGGCGCGTGGTCTGGGCTTTGGAGGTGATAATGGAAATACGCTCCCCGACCAGTTGATTCATCAGGGTGGACTTGCCGACATTCGGGTTTCCGATGATGTTGACAAAGCCGGACTTATGCTTGCGCTCCGTCATATCCCCATTTCACGTAATTCGCACCCCACGTAAATCCGGCGCCGAAGGCCGCAAGTATCAGGTTGTCGCCTTTTTTGAGCTGGTGTTCCCACTCCCACAGGCAAAGCGGAATCGTCCCCGAACTGGTGTTGCCGTATTTCTGGATATTAATCATGACCTTGTCGAGCGGCACCTCCAGTCGCCGGGCGGCCGCGCCGATGATGCGGAGGTTGGCCTGGTGAGGCACAATCCAGTCGATGTCGTCCTTTGTCAGGCCGTTGCGTTCGACAATCTCGACCGCCACGTCCGCCATGTCCGAAACGGCGCGCTTGAAGACGGTCTTCCCTTCCTGATAGACCGAATGTTCGTGGTTGTCGATGCTTTGGTGGGAAGGCATGTTGGCCGATCCTCCGGCTTTCATGTGGAGGAAGGGGAAGCCGCTTCCGTCGGTTCGCAGGATGCTGTCCATGACGCCGTAAGGCCCGGTCGTCGCTTCCAGCAGGATGGCGCCGCAGCCGTCGCCGAAGAGCGGGCAGGTGCCGCGGTCGGTGTAGTTGGTGATGGCGGTCATCTTGTCGCCGGCCACAAAAATCAATCGCTTGCAGGCGCCCGAGCGGATAAAGTTGGCTGCTACCTCCAGACCGTACACGAATCCGGCGCAGGCGCCCTGGACGTCGAAGGCAAACGCCTTCCTGCATCCGGAGCGGTAGGCGATGAGGGTGGACGTCGGCGGGAAAGGGTAGTCGCCGGTCGAAGTGGCGCAGATCACGCCTTCTACCGATTCGGGATCGACGCCGGTTTTTTCGAGCAGCCGGTTCACCGCATGAACGGCCATGAAAGACATGCCCGTATGCGGATCTCTGATGATCCGTCGTTCCCTGATGCCGACCCGCGATGTGATCCATTCGTCGGTTGTATCCACGATGCTGCACAGTTCTTCATTGGTGAGCACGTCATCGGGGACATATCCTGCCACTCCTGTAATAACAGCGTTTAGTCTATTCATTTCTATAAAATTAAATAGATAACCCCACAAAAGAAGGTTATCTATTTCGTTGGTAAATCACGTTCCGGTAAACTGGTCGTTTCGTGTGCAAGCCCGCATTATACGGCGGCTTCTTTTTCGATAGCCAGCTTGCCTCTGTAATAACCGCATTCGTTACATACGGTGTGGTACACATGCCATGCGCCGCAATTCGGGCAGATGGCCAGTGTGGGAGCAACCGCGTGGTCGTGAGAACGTCTCTTGCCGGTTCTCGCCTTTCCCTGTCTTCGTTTAGGATGTGCCATAAATTTCTATTGTTTTTATAATTATCTATTCTACATTAAAATCCTTCAATGCGTCCCATCGCGGGTCGGGCGCCTGAATTTCCTCCGGTTCGTCGTCCGTCGGCGGTTCGCCGTCCATATAGCCGAAGTCTCCGTCCCCGTCTTCGTCGTCCGTCCGTTTGGTCGCATGTTTTTTCAGTTTGGAGGTCATGGTTCGGTTGCACTTGCCGGGCGGATGGACATGCTTCATCGGGACGGCCAGCGCCACAAACTCGTACAGAAACCATGCCAGATTCAACGCCCCCTCCTCTTCCGAGATGATCAGTATCTCATCGCTTTCTTCGGCGTATTCCTTGCCGAGCTTCACGATCAGACGGGTATCTGTCTCGACGGGCTGTTCCATGTCGTCCAGGCAGCGGTCGCACGGGACGTACACCACGCCTTTGAAATGGAATTTCAACTCAAAGGCCGACGCTTTCCGCTCCACGTTCAAACTCACGCTGACTTTGCCCTTCTGTATATCCGGGCCGTCAATGTCCACAAAAAACTTGTTGCCCAGCAGATATTCGTACTTGCAAATTTCTGCCGGCGCCATCGTTTTAAACGTTACCTGATATGCATCAAATTTTCCCAAAACCTACTCCTTTGTCTGTGTCAAAAAAACGTTGCAAAGGTAGGACTTTTTCGGTCATAATAAAGCATATTTCCGCATATTTTAATAGGAGACTATCCGCCAACACGTTAAACCGCCTTAGAAAAGGGTGCAGGGCGCAGGGACGACAGGGCGGAGATGGCGGCGCGTTCCCCGCACCGGGACGAACTGCCGACTGTGTACATGCGGTTAAATCTTTTTCAATTCTTTATTTTCAGAACAGATTGAACTTTTTGTATTGTATTGAACTGACGTTAATCACGCTCAACTGTGTCAATCCGGCAGGCCGCTTCTTCGCCGTTAAAGGCGATGCCCAGCAGCTTTACCTCCCGGTCGAGGTATCTTTCGTAGTATTTGCGGTCATGGATTTGGGTGATGGCTTCGTTAAGAAGGGTCTCCGTCTGTTTGCCGGCGCCGTATTTCAGTTCCGCTACGACCACCGTTCCCGCCTGTTCCCATACGGCGTCAATGCGGCCGTAGTTCGTTGAGATTTCTCCCTGGATGTCGAACCCCAGCATGCTCATCCATATCAGGAAAATGGAATGATAGTAGGCTTCCGTTTTTCCGTCTATCTGGTAGGGCACTCTGGCAAGCATCTGCCGGAGGCTGCTTTCCACACCTGCCGCGTCGTTCAGGAGGATTTGCTGCTGCACCGTTCGCCGCAGCCTGTCCGCACTCTCCAGAGGATACGACGTGTAGGCAGACAGCAGATGCTCCTGCATGGAAACAGCCACTTCGCGGTTGGGCATTTCAAGCGTATATTCCGGTTCCATATCGACTGTTTTTTTCTCTTTAACGGTCAGATAGCC
>JAISEZ010000250.1 GCA_031263835.1 Tannerella sp. | reverse complement strand
GCCTTCTGGAAATATGGCAATGCTTTCCTGAACAAATCTTTGGCAAGTACCTTTTCTTCATTGTATTTCGCAGGATCCGCTATGAGATTGACTTCTCCCAGCTTGTTTACAGCCTGATTATAATAGATTCGCCCGATATTGGAAAGCATAATCGGATTTTCACTATCAAGTTCTGCTGCTTTCTTATAATAAATTTCCGCCTTACCATAGTCCTTTATCCCTGATTCGTAAACGCTTCCCATTGCCTGATACAAATCCACGTTGTTAGGGTCTTTATCGATCGCCTCCGTCAACAAACCAACAGCTTTCTCATTTTCATTTTGGTGAATATAGAGATTAATCAGGTACAGAACGAAAAAGCTTGTGTCCGGGAACAGCTTATACCCGTCTTCCAGTGTCTTTTGCATACTCGCCGTATCTTTTTGCATTTGATATTCGCCATAAAGATACTGATATACATCCGATTGCCTGTAAGGAGCGTTTTTGGCACGTTCCAGACTCTTGATGGCATATTCACTGTCATTTATTTGCGCGGAAGCCACAGCAAGATAAAATTGTATCGACATGTAGCTCGAATCTCTTTCAACGATCGCTTTTCCGTCGGTAATAAACGGCAGATCGGCTATTTGCAGATACTGTTCCCAAAAATCGCACGCTCTCTTATACTCCCCTTTTTCAAAGTAGTATATACCGCCATTCATATAATATACATGGTTGGCAGTCAGCGTACTTTTGATATTCTTTGCATACTTGGGTTTCACCTTGCCTTTTTCGTTCGGAAGCTGATCCAACTCATAGGCTTTAAGAAAGTAGGGTAAACTGTTTTGCAACGCATCATACATCACAGGTTCATTCGGCTGCTGTCCGATGATCTGCTTGGTATTTTCCGCATTGAATTGCATGTCTTCAACTTGAGCGGCAACATACCATGTCTTCGCATCATTCATTGTCTCAGGATTTTCCAGAGCTCCCTTAATCAAAGTCCGGGCTTCGTTAAAATCCGGCTTCGCATCTTTTGATATGCGATCGGCCTCACTTACCGCCTTTTTCTGTGCAAAGACGGTCGTTACGGCCATGCATAAACCAATCGTTAATAATACACGTTTCATTTTATTCTAAATTAGATATTAATACTTTTGTTGTTAATCTTCCATTGTCTCATTTGATTTCACCGTCTCTTCTTCCGTTTCCGGGGACGACGGCTTGTTGCCGATTTCTTCCTCCTCCTTTTCGGACATTACTGTACAGACCGACGCAATCTCGTCGTTCCGCTTTTCGAGGTTAATTAGCCGGACTCCCTGTGTCGCACGACCTATGATGTTCAGGTCAGCCACTTTCATTCGAATCGTCACTCCGGACTTGTTGATAATCATCAGGTCGTTTTCTTCCGTTACCGTCTTGATGCCTACAAGCTTGCCCGTTTTTTCGGTCACGTTGATGGTTTTCACACCCTTTCCGCCGCGGTTCGTTATGCGGTAGTCGTCTATTTTCGAACGTTTGCCGTAGCCCTGCTCGGAAACGACCAGAATACTTTCCTTTTCCGGGTTTTTGATACAAACCATTCCGATGACTTCGTCGGCGGCGCCGTCCAGCGTCATTCCGCGCACTCCGGCCGCCGTACGTCCCATAACGCGCACCTTGCTTTCGCAGAAACGAATGGCACGACCGTTCCGGTTGGCAATCAGCACTTCGTTGTTGCCGTTGGTCAGGCGAACCTGTATCAATCCGTCGTTTTCGTGCAGCGTGATGGCATTCACGCCGTTCTGACGCGGACGTGAGTAGGCTTCCAGCAGCGTTTTCTTGATGATTCCCCGCCGGGTGCAGAACAGCAGGTAATGCGATTCGATGAATGCCGTATCACTCGTCAGGTTCTTGACCCGGATGAAGGCATTGACGCTGTCGTCCGAATCGATGTTCAGGAAATTCTGAATCGCGCGGCCTTTGGAGTTTCTCGCGCCTTCGGGTATTTCAAATACCTTTTTCCAGAAACAGCGGCCTTTGGCGGTAAAGAACAGGACGGTAGCGTGCATGGAGGCCGGATAGATGTATTCGACAAAATCTTCCTCGCGCGTTTCGGAGCCTTTGGCCCCTACCCCACCCCGCCCCTGCGCGCGGAACTCGCTCAGTGGCGTACGTTTAATATATCCCATGTGCGAGATGGTGATAATCATCTCGTCATCCGCATAGAAATCTTCCGGATTCAGTTCTTCCGATGCGTAAACAATGTCCGTCCGGCGTTCGTCGCCGTATTTCTCCCGGATTTCCTGCATTTCATCCCGAATCACGTTCATCAATTCGTCTTCATGTTCGAGGATTTCCTTCAGGCGGGCAATCAATTTGGCTATTTCTTCGTACTCGGCGCGCAACTTGCTTTGTTCCAAGCCGGTCAGCTGCCGCAGGCGCATTTCCACAATCGCCCGCGACTGTATTTCAGTCAGCGAAAAACGTTCCATCAGGCGGGTGATGGCTTCCTGCGGACTGCTCGAACTGCGGATAATCGCGATGACTTCGTCGATATTGTCCGACGCGATAATCAGTCCCTCCAGAATGTGCGCCCGCTCTTCGGCCTTTCGCAATTCATACTGCGTGCGGCGTCTCACCACGTCCTTCCGGTGGTCGATAAAGAGCGTTATCATATCATACAGATTCAGCAGTTTGGGGCGCCCGTTCACCAGCGCGATGTTGTTCACGCTGAACGACGACTGCAAGGCCGTGAGCTTGTACAGTTTGTTCAGCACCACGTTAGAATTGGCTTCACGCTTCACGTCTACCACGATACGCATCCCGTTGCGGTCGGATTCGTCGTTCACGTTGGATATGCCGTCGATGCGCTTTTCGTTCACCAGGTCGGCAATGTATTTAATCAATTCCGCCTTGTTGACCATGTAAGGTATTTCGGAAATGATGATTTTTTCGTGCGGGCCGTCCGTCTCAATCTCGGCTTTCCCGCGCAGTACGACACGCCCGCGGCCTGTTTCGAAGGCTTCCTTCACGCCGGCATAGCCGTAAATGGTGGCTCCCGTTGGAAAATCCGGCGCCTTCACATGCTTCATCAGGTCTTCGATGGTGATGCTGCCTTTCGCTTCGATACAGGCGATGCAGGCATCTATTACCTCCCGGATGTTGTGGGGCGGCATGTTGGTTGCCATGCCCACGGCGATGCCGGAAGCGCCGTTGATAAGCAAGTTTGGCAGGCGCGTCGGCAGGACGGTCGGCTCTTGCAGGGTATCATCGAAATTAAACTGGAAATCAACCGTCTCCTTGTCAATATCACGCAGCATTTCTTCTGCCATCCGGCTCAGGCGGGCTTCCGTGTACCGCATGGCCGCCGGGCTGTCGCCGTCGACCGAGCCGAAATTGCCCTGTCCGTCCACCAACGGGTAACGAAGCGACCACGGCTGCGCCATGCGTACCATGGCTCCATATACGGACGAATCGCCATGCGGGTGATATTTGCCCAATACTTCTCCTACAATTCTGGCAGATTTTTTATATGGCTTATCGGACGTATTCCCCAATTCATTCATGCCAAACAGTACACGTCTGTGAACCGGTTTAAATCCATCCCTGACATCGGGAAGCGCTCGCGATACAATCACCGACATGGAATAATCAATGTAGGCCGATTTCATTACTTCATCAATGTCAACCGCAATAATTCTGTCTTGTTCAGTCATTTAGTAATATATTTATATGCATTCAAATTGCTCTTCCTAAAAAGCACGCTAATGTACGGCTTTTTTGCCGTACAGCAACAGGATTTAGTGTGAAAAAATGCAATTTCGTGAATCTTAAGAGCGTTTTTCCCGCTCGCTCGGAGAGTTTTTCCTATCTTTGCATCGTTATCTATAAATATCAAAGTGATGAAAACGATGTATTTAAAAATCTTGTTGACAGGCGGGGGAATCGCCCTGCTTACCTGCTGTAATGCAACCGGCAGGAGAGAAATGACGGAAAACCATGTGCAGTGGGATTCAATTACGGTTGACAAATCCTGCTACGAGGCCAGTGTGAACACGCTCCCGAGCTGTTCTTTGCAAATCAGTTTCATATATCCGGTTGACCTTCAGGATAATGCTGTCCTGAAGTCGGTACAGAAACAGTTTGTCCTCGATTATTTCGGAAATAAGTATGCGGATATGACGCCAGCGGATGCGGCGGAAAAATATGCGGAAGATTACCTCCATTCCGTCAGGGAGGAGGCGGCCGTCTTCGACGACAGTATGCCGGCGTTTGAATATTATGATGTGTCGGACAACCGGATTCTGTACAACCGGAACCATCTGCTGAGCACGACGTTCAGCCGGGAAACGTACAGGGGCGGCGCGCACGGCATGCACGTTCATATCAGCCGGGTGACTGACCTGAAAACCGGTCAGCTCCTGAGCGAAAAGGAAGTGTTTATCGACGACTACCGGGACGATTTGGCGAAAGTCATTGTTGACAATCTCGCCGTTTCCAACGGTGTGGACAACCCGCAGGAACTGGAAAACCTCGGTTTCTTCCATGTCAATGAAATCGCTCCGAACGGGAATTTCTACGTGGACGATGCGGGGATTACCTATACATTTAATGAATATGAGATTGCAGCGTATGCGATAGGCCCCGTCACCGTACAGCTTGCGTACGGGGAGGTAAGGCATCTGCTCCGCGCGGACGGTCCGGTGGCCGCCATTGCCTTCTGAGCGATGGAAGTCATTCAGCGGTATTACCCGGCGCTCAGCGGGACGCAGGTCCGGCAGTTCGCTGCCCTTCAGGCTCTTTATACGGACTGGAATGCCAAAATCAATGTCATTTCCCGGAAGGATATGGAGAATCTGTATGTCCGTCACGTACTTCATTCGCTGGGCATCGAGAAGATGATTCGCTTCAGGGACGGTTCGCGTGTGATGGACGCGGGTACGGGCGGCGGTTTTCCGGGCATTCCGCTGGCCATTTTTTTTCCGGAGGTATCATTCCATCTGGTGGACGGTACGGGCAAGAAAATCAGGGTCGTGCAGGCCGTGGCGGACGCCGTGGGCCTGACGAACGTGACGGCGAGCCACATCCGTGTGGAAGATGAAAAGGCGCGGTTTGACTTCGTCGTCAGCCGCGCCGTGATGCCCCTGCCGGAACTGGCCGGGCTGGTGCGGAAGAACATCCGCCGCGAACAGCACAATGCGCTGCCCAACGGCCTGATATGCCTGAAAGGAGGCGAAATCCAGCACGAAATCAAGCCTTTTGGCCGGCAGGCCGTCATCCTGCCACTGGAGGACTGTTACAGCGAACCCTTTTTCCGGGAGAAGAAAGTGATTTACATACAGCTATGATTACAGTCAAAACATTTACCTTCAATCCGGTGGCCGTGAACACCTGCGTGCTTCACGACGAAACCGGGGACGCCGTGCTCGTTGACTGCGGCTGCGTGACGCCTGCGGAAGAGCGGGCGCTGAGCGACTATGTCTCCGGACAGGGTCTGACGGTGAAACGCCTGCTCTGCACGCATCTTCATCTCGACCACGTGCTGGGGAACCGCTTTGCGGAACGGACCTACGGCGTACGGCCGGAGGCGCACCGGGACGATACGGAGCAGCTCCCGCCGCCCGAAGCGCAAATCCGCTTCATGCGCCTCCCGCTTTCGGTGGAGTTTGTGAAGGTGGAGAACTTTCTGACGGACGGGGAGACGATTGCCTTCGGGCGGTCGGAGCTGACCGCGCTGCATACGCCCGGCCATTCGCCGGGAAGCCTTTGCTTTTACGCTCCGAAGGACGGTTTCGTGCTTGCCGGCGACGTGCTGTTTCAGTCCGGCATCGGACGTACCGACCTGTGGGGAGGCGATTTCGACACGCTGATGGCGAGCATCCGGGAACGCCTTCTGACGCTTCCGGACGATACGGCTGTCTATCCGGGACACGGCCCCTCCACTACAGTGAAGCGTGAAAAACGGAACAATCCCTTTCTGTGAAATCAGGCAAACAAAACATGTATACCGGAAGCTAAACCTTTAACCGTTCGGAGAATGCCTTTACGTTACCGTATGAGGCGCCTTTCCCCGGCGCTTGAGGAAGGCCTCAGGGAGGCTTGAGGGATAACTTCAAGCAGGCTTGAAGGGTGGCTTCAAGCAGGCTTGAGGGATGGCTTCAAGCAGGCTTGAAGGGTGACTTCAAGCAGGCTTGAGGGATGACTTCAAGCAGGCTTGAAGGGTGGCCTCAAGCAGGCTTGAAGGGTGACCTCAAGCAGGCTTGAAGGGTGACCTCAAGCAGGCTTGAAGGGTGGCCTCAAGGAGGCTTGAGGGGAAGGTATAGCTTCCGGTAATCATTGATAATCAATAACAGATAGGAATCGGCAGTAGGGGCGAAATGCTTTCGCCCTTAAGTACGGGCAAAAGCATTTCGTCCGTACCGATTCGCATAACAGATTCAATTTCGTATAACAAATTCAATTATAATCCTTCATTCAAATGAATACAAACTTATTTGCCAGCCGTCACGCGGGAATATCCCCGGACGATTTGCCTTCGATGCTGAAAGCCATCGGAGCTGCCTCGGTCGATGAACTGATTGACCAAACCCTTCCGCCGGACATCCGTCCGGAGAAGCCCCTGAACCTGCCCGAGCCGATGACCGAGCGCGAGTTCGCCGAACACATGGCCGAACTGGCCTCCAAAAATCAGGTGTTCACGTCGTACCTCGGCACGGGGTGGTACGACACGGTCTGTCCGGCGCCCATCCTGCGGAACGTCTTCGAAAACCCGGTGTGGTACACTTCCTACACGCCCTATCAGGCCGAAGTGTCGCAGGGGCGTCTGGAGGCGCTGTTCAACTTCCAGACCGCCGTTTGCGAACTGACCGGCATGGCGCTGGCCAACTGTTCGCTGCTGGACGAAGCGACGGCCGCCGCCGAAGCCGCCACGATGCTCTATGCCGCCCGCAGCCGCGAACAGGTGAAAGCCGGGGCGAATGTGCTTTTTGTGGACGAAAACGTGTTCGAATCGACGCAGGCCGTGATTCGGACGCGGATGGCGCCGCAGGGCATCGAAACGGTCACGGGCGATTACCGCCGGTGTCCGCTGACGGAAAACGTCTTCGCCGCCATCGTCCAGTATCCCGACGGAAACGGCTCCGTCGAAGACTATGCCGGATTTGTGGCCGCCGCCCACGCCTGCGGGACGCGCGTGGCCGTGGCTGCCGACCTGCTGAGCCTCGCCCTCCTCGTGCCGCCGGGCGGGTGGGACGCCGACGTCGTGTTCGGCAGCAGCCAGCGTTTCGGGATTCCGATGTTCTACGGTGGCCCCTCGGCCGCGTACTTTGCCGTAAAGGATGAATACAGGCGCCGGATACCGGGACGCATCGCCGGCCTGTCGGTCGACGCGCATGGCCGGCCGGCCTACCGTCTGGCGCTCCAGACGCGCGAACAGCATATCAAGCGTGAAAAGGCAACGTCCAACATCTGTACCGCACAGGCGCTGCCGGCCATCATGGCCGGATTCTACGCCGTGTACCACGGCGCCGAAGGGCTGCGCGACATCGCCTCGCGCATCCATGCGTATGCCGGATTCCTCGCCGGGGAACTGGAACGGACGGGATACAAACAGCTGAACCGAAACTATTTCGACACGCTGAAAATCACCGTACCGGCGCATGTTTCGCTGACGGCCCTGCGCGAAATCGCGCTGGAATGCCGCGTCAACCTGCGCTACTTCCCCGGAGGCGAAATCGGCGTCAGCATCGACGAGACGACGCAGGACACCGACATCGGTACGCTGCTCTACATCTTTTGCGGCGCCGCCGGTGCAGACCGCGCCCTGCTGCAGGACGGCATCCCGCCGGCGGCACAGCAGCCCCGTTTCGACCGGAAGCTGGCGCGTACCTCCGCTTTCCTGCAGCAGGAGGTCTTCCGGAAATATCATACCGAAACGGAACTGATGCGCTACATCAAGCGGCTGGAACGCAGGGACATTTCGCTGGCGCACGCGATGATTCCGCTGGGTTCGTGCACGATGAAGCTGAACGCGGCCACGGAACTGCTCCCCCTCAGTCGCCCCGAGTTTCAGCATATCCACCCCTGCGCGCCTGCCGACCAGGTGGAAGGATATACCGAACTGCTCGACAACCTCTCCGCCTGCCTGGCCGAAATCACCGGTCTGCCGGGCGTCAGCCTGCAGCCCAATTCCGGCGCGGCGGGCGAATATGCCGGGCTGCGCGTCATCCGGTCGTATCAGGAAAGTATCGGCCAGGGACACCGGGACGTCGTCCTGCTGCCCGCCTCGGCGCACGGCACCAACCCGGCCAGCGCCGTACAGTGCGGCTACACGACCGTCACCGTCAGCTGCGACGAGCGGGGAAACATCGACCCGGCCGACTTCCGCCTCAAGGTCGAAACGCATCGCGACCGCCTGGCAGCCTGCATGATTACGTATCCCTCCACGCACGGCATCTTCGAGGACGGCATCCGCGAGATGTGCGCCCTTGTCCACGCCTGCGGCGGACAGCTCTACATGGACGGCGCCAACATGAACGCGCAGGTGGGGCTGACGAATCCGGGCTTTATCGGCGCCGACGTCTGCCACCTCAACCTCCACAAGACCTTCGCCTCGCCTCACGGCGGCGGTGGCCCGGGCGCAGGCCCCATCTG
This sequence comes from Tannerella sp., assembly GCA_031263835.1. Taxonomy (GTDB): domain Bacteria; phylum Bacteroidota; class Bacteroidia; order Bacteroidales; family Tannerellaceae; genus Tannerella. Next base: position 949 of record JAISEZ010000250.1, on the reverse strand, counting down.
TGTGGCCGCCCACCTGATACCCTTCCTCCCCTCCCACCCCATGGCCGCCTCCGGCAACCGCCTCAACGCCGTGGCCGCAGCGCCCTTCGGCAGCGCCGGTATCCTGCCCGTGGCCTATGCCTGCATCCGCCTGCTGGGAACGGACGGACTGACGCAGGCCACACGCATGGCCATCCTCAACGCCAATTACCTGGCAGCCGGGCTGCGCGAGGCGTACGGCATCGTCTACACCGGCGCACGGGGGCGCGTCGGTCACGAACTGATACTGGAATGCCGTCCGTTCAAGGCGTCGGCCGGCATCGACGAGAACGACATCGCCAAGCGGCTGGCCGATTTCGGCTACCACGCCCCTACCCTATCCTTCCCGGTGCACGGCACACTGATGGTCGAACCGACGGAAAGCGAAAGCAAGGCCGAACTGGACCGTTTCATCGAGGTGATGACCTGCATCCGCGAGGAAATCAGGGAGGTGGAGAACGGAACGGCTTCGCGCGAGGACAACGTGCTGAAGAATGCCCCCCACCCTGCCGCCGAGGTTGCGGCGGACGAATGGCATCACACGTATTCGCGTTCCAAGGCGGCCTATCCGCTGGCGTGGCTGCGCGAGAACAAGTTCTGGATTGACGTGGCGCGCATCGACAACGCCTACGGCGACCGAAACCTGGTGGCCGGCGGCGAATGCGCCTGCACGTTATGATAAGAAAGTTGAAAGTTATTCAATACGGAGAGAAGGAATAAATGTGAATGTCCGGTAAACATGTAAAGGGGCGAACACGCCGGTTCGCCCCTTACTTACACGTGAAAAGCACTAACTACTTCATACCGGACGTCGGATTTCTTTTCGAACAGGAAGTGCCCGAAATAATACGGGGACGGCGACGAACTTTCAATATAGTCCGTCAGGTCGGAAAGAAAAACGTTGACCGGCCGGTCTGCTCCCGTCTCCCAG
>JAISEZ010000209.1 GCA_031263835.1 Tannerella sp. | reverse complement strand
CGGGATTTGATTCCCTCCGTCAGCAATGCTGACAGACGCAATCCGGAAAAAACCGCCCCGTCAGCAATGCTGACAGACGCAATCCGGTCGGGAATGGCTCCGTCACCATTGATGACGGAGGCAATCCGGTCGGGGACGGCTCCGTCAGCATTGCGACCGCCTCGAATCAGGACACGGAGGAAATCAGATTCCGACCGGTGCGACCATTTGAACACCCATAAAAATACGAAACATGCAGGAAGAAGATAAATATATGATGCGCTGCCTGATGCTGGCCGGCGCAGGTGCATCGTCCGTGTTGCCGAATCCGATGGTGGGCGCGGTGGTAACGCATCGGGGACGCATCATCGGCGAAGGGTATCACCGGCGATTCGGCGAACCCCATGCCGAGGTGAACGCCATCGCGTCCGTACGGGAAGAATCGCTGCTGCGCGACGCCACGTTATACGTCAATCTGGAACCGTGCTCCCATTACGGAAAGACGCCGCCCTGTACGGAACTGATTATCCGCAAGCGCATCCCGCGGGTCGTGGTCGGCTGCCGGGACCCCTATCCGGAAGTGGCGGGGCGAGGCATAAACATCCTGCGAAAGGCGGGAGTGGAAGTGATTACGGGCGTGCTGGAACAGGAAGCCGTCGCGCTGAATGCCGTTTTCATAACGGCGCAAACGCGGCAACGTCCGTATGTCATCCTGAAATGGGCGCAGAGTGCGGACGGATTCATCGACCGCATCCGGACGAATCCCTCCGAAAGGCCGGCGCAGCTGTCCACCCCCGTCACGCGCCGCATTGTCCACAAACTGCGTTCCGAAGTGGCCGCCATTCTGGTCGGTACGCAAACGGTCCGGCTTGACAATCCTTCCCTGACCGTACGCCATTGGGCAGGCGCTTCACCCGTGCGCGTATTCATCGACCGCAACGCGTGCATTCCGTCTTCGTATCATCTGCTGGACGGCTCCGTACGCACGCTGGTATTCACCGGGCAACCCGCCGCCGGGCAGCGGGGGGTGGAATACATCCGTCTCGATTTTTCCCGCCCCCTGATTCCCCAGATGCTGCTGCATTTATACAGCCGGCAACTATATTCCCTGCTGGTGGAAGGGGGCGCCCGGCTGCATCGCAGCTTTCTGGAGTCCGGCCTGTGGGACGAATTGCAGGTAGAAACGGTCTCCACCCTGCTGAGCGATGGCGTCAGACCGGCCGAAATTCCATTCGGTTCAACCGTCAAACATCTCAAGACCGTTTGCTTTCCATCTTCCGGAAATGCCTCTGAAATTGCCGTTTATGTCCATAAACAGGTATATCCGAATACCGGTGAGGACACTAAAATTATATAAATAACGACCCGTATGGCGTGTAAAGCAAAAAATGTTTCTACTTTTGTACGCTTGTAACAAATTAAATTGCGTAATGAAAAAGAACAGGTTGCGTTTATGGACGGCGGGATGTGCAGTTCTTTTGTTGTCCTCCTGCTTGGGCGACAATGGAAGTATTAATGAAGATGCTTTGTCAAATTGCCAAATCATCTCTTTTTCCCTGGCAAACGATTCTATCCCGGAATTGAGCGCCCTGAAGTTTACCATTGACCAGGTGAATGGCCGGATTTTCAATAAGGATTCCATGCCCTACGGCACGGTTATCGACCGGAAAGCCGTATGTACAATCGGTTACGACATGGGGCTGTCGCCGTCCGCCGTGGAAGTCTATCAGGACGTGACCAAAGACTCGACCTACTGGAACGGTACCGATTCGCTGGATTTCTCGAAATTCGTCCGTTTCAGGGTGTACTCATACAACGGAAAGTTCTACAAAACCTATACCGCCAGCGTAAATATTCATCAGCAGCAGCCGGATTCCATGACATGGGAGCTTCATTCGGAGCAGCTGGCCGGAAAAAACATCCGGGAACAGAAGGTTTTCGCCTCCGGCGATTCGTACTGGATGTTTGTAAGAAACGCTTCCGGATATGAACTGCATACTTCTTTGAAAACAGACCTGAAATCCTGGCAGGCAACCGCATTAAACGGGCTTTCGGACAGGGAGCTGCTGCTTTCGCAGATGACAAAATACGCCGGGACATTCTATGTTCCGGCAACGGACGGCTCGCTGTATTATTCCGCAGACGGTATCCTGTGGGAAGCGCAGGCGGGGGCGCCGGACGTCAGGGCGTTGCCGGGCGTGCTGGACGCCGGCGCGAAAACCGGGCGTCCGACAGTGTTGACGGCTGTAGTCAGGGAAGGAGATACATGGCTTTTTGCCCGCATGGGCGAAGATGGACAGTGGGAAACGGGAACGGCTGTTCCGGAAGCGTTCCCCGTCGCCGGATTCGGCAACGTCTCTTACGAACTGATGTACTATCCGCACTTGACCGCAGTCGCCGGAAAAGACCGGAACGGCCGGTTGAGCAATGCTTCGTGGGACACCATGGACGGATTGACATGGGTACGCCTGACGGAAGAAAACCGGTCGTTCTATGAAGAACGGGAAGGCGTCATGCTAACGCAATATGACAAAAAACTGTTTTTAATTGGTGGAATCGACGCATCAGACCATGCGTTGAAAGATATATACCGGTCGGAGGACAAGGGCATTACCTGGAATCTGGCCGATACATTGATTGTGTTGCCGGAAGACTACCGGGCGCGGGGCTATGCTTCCGTGCTGGTGGACGGGGAACAGTTCCTGCTTCTTTTCGGAGGAAAAGAACGCAACGGCGCAAATATGTTGGAAGAATTGTGGCGAGGACGAATCAACCGCCTGGGATTTGCAGAATAAGATTTGGATGAAGATTTTCCGTTCATTGAATGTTTGAATCTTTGAATCATTGAATCTTTGAATAATTTTTGGCGGCTTTTCCCGTTAGAAAATGAGGTGGAGCAATAAAATTTAGAACAGTATGTCTTCAACTCTTTTTCGACGATGGTGCATGATATTCGCGGGGTGCCTCTCTTTTGTCCTGATTCACGCACAGGAATACCTGTACGAGATAGGCGGCATGGGGGGCGTGGCGGCGTATATGGGCGACGTCAACAAAACGGCTCCTCTCAAGGGATTGAATCCTGCCGCGGGGGTAGTGTTCCGCTACAATGCGAATTTCCGGATTGCCCTCAAGGCCGATTTGGCCTGGGCGCGCATTTCCGGCAGTACGGAAGGCCTGGAGAACGTGTTTCCGGGAGGGGCGCAAGCCTCATTTGAGCGCAACGTGTTTGAATTGGGAGGACAGTTTGAATTTAACTTTTTCCCTTACAGCGATAAATACGCCTATTTGAACACGAAACGCTTTTCGCCCTATCTGCTGGTCGGGTTGGGTGCTACGGTAGCGCCCGGGAACGGTTCGACCTTTGCCGGGCTAAATCTTCCGGTGGGCATAGGCGCGAAATACAAGCTGAAAAACCGGCTCAATCTCGGCTGCGAACTGTCTGTTCGCCGGCTGTTTGGAGACGGATTGGATGTGACGGACGAAAGTAACCGCATACTGGACAATCCTTACGGCATCGGCGGAAGCGTGATGAAAAACAGGGACTGGTATTTAACGCTGACGATTTCGGTGACGTGGGACTTTGGACTGCGGAACTGTCAATGTAACAGCAAAGACGGATTATTATTTTAATAAATGGCAATGTCATTGATAGATAATATAGATAAAACTCGATTGCCGCAACATGTTGCAATCATTATGGATGGAAACGGACGCTGGGCCAAAACGCGCGGGGAAAATCGCAGCACGGGGCATCAGGAGGGCGTTGTTTCCGTACGTAAAGTGCTGGAAGCGGCAACGGCCATTTCCTTGAAATACTTGACGGTCTATACGTTTTCGATGGAAAACTGGCATCGTCCGGCATCGGAAGTGCAAGCCCTGATGGCGTTGCTGGTATCGGCCATTCACCGGGAAACGCCGGATTTGATGAAAAACGGCATCCGGCTGTTGGCCATCGGCGATTTGGCGCGCCTGCAAGCGGACGTCCGGCAGACCCTGCTGGACAGCATCCGCCAAACGTCGGAAAACAGGGCTACGACGTTGACGCTGGCCTTGAGCTATTCTGCGCGGTGGGAGCTGACGAATGTGGCGCGGTTGCTGGCCGCTGACGTGGCCAGCGGGAAAATCGCTCCGGAGGATATCTCGGAAGAACGGTTCGCCGACCATCTGACAACAAAAGGTATTCCCGACCCTGATTTATTGATTCGTACAGGCGGAGAGAAACGCATCAGCAATTTCCTTTTATGGCAGTTGTCTTATGCCGAACTCTATTTCACAGACGTGTACTGGCCTGATTTCAGGGAAAATGAGTTGTATGAAGCAATCTTGTACTACCAGCAGCGGGAACGCCGGTTCGGTAAGACAAGCGAGCAGTTGAATTGATAAACAAATTTGTGTATGTATAAAAAAATACGCTTATTCATCGTCCTGACAGCGTTGACGGTATTCGGAGGATATGCGCAGGAAACCAATCCGGTGCAGCCGGATACCATTCCGGCAAAAGAGATAATGCCGGCCGTCTCGGATATTCCCCCGGAAGAAGTGCCGGTCATTTCCTATTCGCTCACTTCCAAACGATATACCATTGCCAATATTGCGGTTTCGGGAGTCAAGAATTACGACGACTTTGTATTGATTGGCTTCTCCGGCCTTTCGGTCGGCGATGAGATTTCAGTTCCGGGCGAGGAAATCACCGAGGCGGTGAAACGTTTCTGGAAACAGGGGCTTTTTTCCGATGTGAAAATCGTGGCAACCCGCATCAAGGACAATCAGGTCTGGCTGGAAATCCAGCTGAAGCAACGTCCCCGCATTTCTGAAATCCGTTATCACGGCGTGAAAAAAAGCGAGCGGGAAGACTTGGAGTCGAAACTGGGACTGAGGGTGGGCCATACCATCACCCCGAACGTTTCCGACCGCGCCATCGCCCTGATAAAAAAGCATTTCGACGCCAAAGGCTTTAAAAATGTGGATGTGGACATCATGCAGCGTGACAATCTGGCCAAGGAAGGCGAGGTGATTGTCGATATTAAAATCGACAAAAACCTGAAAACCCGGATTCAGGAAATTCATATCGAAGGGAATGAAGCATTGTCGAACTTCGTGCTGAAAAAGGCCATGAAGAAGACCAATGAAAAGTTCAATCTGAGAAAGCGGTTGAAGACCAGCGTACTGGAAATGTTCAGCACGAAAAAGTTCACTACCGAAGAATACAGCAACGACAAGAAAAACCTGATTGCCAAATACAATGAATTCGGTTATCGTGATGCGGTACTGCTTTCGGACAGTATTGCAGCCGTTAACGAGAAATACGTGGATATTTTCCTCCGGATTGACGAAGGACAGAAATACTACATCAAGGACGTGTTATTCGTAGGAAACACCAAGTATCCGTCCGATATGCTGGAGACGCTGCTGAACATGAAAAGCGGCGACGTGTATAACCAGAAAAAACTGATGGAGCGGCTGGTCAGCGACGACGACGCCGTGGCGAACGTTTACATGAACAACGGTTATCTGTTCTTTGACGCCGACCCGGTGGAAGTTGACGTGCAGAATGATTCGATTTCGCTGGAGATACGGATTCAGGAAGGGCCGCAGGCCTCTATCAGTAAGGTGGTGATTAGTGGAAATGACCGGGTCTATGAAGACATTGTCCGGCGCGAATTGCGTACCAAACCCGGGCAGCTGTTCAGCAGGGAAGACATTATCCGTTCCGTCCGCGAAATCGCGCAAACGGGACATTTTGACCCGGAAAACATGAATCCGGAACCCATTCCCAATCCCGAAAACGGGACGGTCGATATTCGTTACAATCTGGTTTCCAAGGCCAGCGACCAGGTGGAAGTGTCCGCCGGCTGGGGACAGACCGGTATCCTCGGGAAGTTGAGCCTCAAATTCACCAACTTCTCCATGAGGAATCTCTTCAATCCCGACGGCCCGCGGCGGATTTTGCCGCAGGGCGAAGGTCAGACGCTGACCATCAGCGGCCAGACGAGCGGAAAATATTACCAGTCATACAGTGTTTCCTTCATGGACCCCTGGTTTGGCGGCAAACGGCCAAACAATTTCTCTACCAGTATCTTCTATTCCAAAATGACGGGTATCAACAGCAATTTCTATAGCCAGCAATACAGTAATTATTATAACAGCATGATTTATGGCGGCTATATGGGTGGCGGCTACGGTTACAACGACTACAGCAGCTCCATGTACGAAAATGCGTATGACCCGAGCAAATACATGCAGGTAATCGGTACTTCGGTCGGTTACGGGAAACGCCTGAGCTGGCCGGATGATTATTTTGTCTTCATGGCAAGCCTCAATTACCAGCTGTACCTGCTGAAAAACTGGTATGAATATTTTGTGGTCAGCGACGGTGCCTGCAATAAAATCAGCCTCGACCTTTCGCTGCAACGCAATTCGATTGACAACCCGCTGTATACGCGCTACGGTTCCCAGTTCCTGGCCTCCCTGTCGGTGACGCCGCCCTATTCGCTCTGGGACGGCGTGGATTACGCCGCTATGACTGTTGACAACGATAAGAAGCATAAATGGATTGAATACCACAAGTGGAAATTCCAGGGGAAGGTATTTATCCCGCTGGCGCCGCTGCCGCAAAACAACGGCCCGAAACGGACGCCGGTAATGATGTCGCGCGTGGAGTACGGCTTTCTGGGTTACTACAACAAGCACAAAATCTCTCCGTTTGAATCGTATTACGTAGGCGGAGACGGTATGAGCGGTTACGGTTCCTACGATTTTGCGATGGAAACCATTCCCTTGAGAGGATACGAAAACGGTTCGCTGGCCGGACAAAACAACTCGGTACCCAATGGCTACGCCTATTCCCGCCTGTCGCTGGAATTGCGCTACCCGTTCATTCTGGAGCCTTCGTCCACCATCTACGGACTGGTCTTTGCCGAGGGCGGCAATGCCTGGGGTTCCGTTCGCGATTTTAACCCGTTCAACCTGAAACGTTCGGCGGGCGTCGGCGCGCGTATCTTCCTCCCGATGATTGGTATGATGGGAATCGACTGGGCCTATGGATTCGACACGCCGCTGGGGCGTTCGGAGAAGGGCGGAAGCCAGATTCACTTCTATCTCGGGCAGGAGTTCTGACGTTAATGTAATGTAATCCGGCGGTACAGACCAAACTCTTGCCTATCTTTGCAGTTCAGGATACGAAACCATAAAAAAAAGAATGACTTATGAAACGGAAAAGTATTTTATTAACAGCCCTGCTGGTGTTGTTTTCACTGGCAACCACGGCGCAAAAATTTGCGCTGATTGATATGGAATATATCTTGAAGAATATTCCGGCATACGAAATGACCAACGAGCAGTTGTCACAGCTTTCGAAGAAGTGGCAAAACGAAGTGGAAGCGCTTCAACAGGAAGCACAGAACCTGTACAAGAGTTATCAAAGCGACCTGGTGTTTCTTTCGGCAGAGATGAAAAGCAAACGCGAGGAAGAAATCGTCAAGAAAGAGCAGGAAGCGCAGGATTTGAAACGCAACTACTTCGGGGCGGAAGGCGAACTGTACCAGAAGCGGAGCAGTCTGATGAAGCCGATTCAGGACGAGATTTACAACGCGGTGAAGGAAATTGCCGAAGACAAGGGTTATCAGGCCGTTGTCGACCGCGCATCGGCCATGAGCGTGATTTATGCCTCTCCGAAAATAGACATCAGCAATGAAGTGCTCGTAAAATTAGGATATTCAAAATAAATGCGTACATTTGCACGCAAATCGTTTGAGAAACATATAAGTGTCGAATAATCAAATAAAACAGTATAAATTATGATAGCTAAAATGAGAAAATTAATAGTTCTATGGATTGCACTGCTCCCGTCGTTGGGAATTTGTGCGCAGGAGGTGAAGATTGCCATTGTAAATCAGGCGGAACTTTTCAATGCGATGCCGGAAGTTTCGGAGGTTGAAACCAAAATAGCCGCAATCAATGAACAGTACGAAAAGGACTTGAAGGTCATGCAGGACGAGTTTCAGAAGAAATATGCCGACTACATGGCGCAACAGGATTCGCTGACGGAAAATATCAAACTGCGTCGCCAGCAGGAAATTCAGGATTTGGATACCCGGATTCAGAACTATGTGCCCAGCGCCCGTCAGGACATGGAAAGACAGGCGGAAGAACTGTACGCTCCGATTCGGGAAAAGGTACAAAGGGCCATCCAGGCGGTAGGTGAAGAAAAGGGATATACCGTCATCATCAGTCCGCAGGTATTGCTTTATATCGGAAGCGCGACCATTGACGCCACGCCTTTTGTCAAGGCCAAAATGGGACTGAAATAGCAGGAGCGCAGGCTTGAAGCTTCGCATTTCACTCGAAACTTGAGACTTTTTAAAGGAACAAGGGGATGTCTTTCCCGCAGGGGATAAGGCATCTTTTTTTTGATGGAAGCAGATGAATAAAAGCATACCCATACCCGTCGGAATTTTTGATTCGGGCTATGGCGGATTGACCATTCTTGAAAAGATACGCGAATGGTTGCCTCAATATGATTACCTGTATCTGGGCGACAATGCCCGGACGCCTTACGGGACACGGTCGTTCGAGGTGGTTTACCAGTTTACGCGCCAGTGCGTGCAGTACCTTTTCAACGCCGGCTGTCCGCTGGTGATTCTGGCCTGCAACACGGCCTCGGCCAAAGCGCTGCGAACCATCCAGCAACGCGACCTGCCCCGCATCGACCCCGCGCGGCGGGTGCTGGGCATCATACGCCCCACCGTCGAAGCCGTTGACCGCCTTAGCCGGACTAAACACATCGGCATTTTCGGAACGCCGGGCACCATCGTTTCCCAGTCGTATAAGATGGAAATCGAAAAGTTATTCCCGGATGTCACCCTGGTAAGCGAAGCCTGTCCGATGTGGGTGCCTCTGGTCGAAAACAATGAATACAATTCCCCCGGCGCCGACTATTTCGTGAAACAGCATGTTGACCGGCTGCTGGCGCGGGATTCGCAAATCGACACGATTCTGCTGGGCTGTACGCATTATCCGCTGCTGACGGATAAAATCAAACAGTTCCTGCCCCGGGGAATCACGGTCTTTCCGCAGGGAGAACAGGTGGCGGACCGACTGAAAGACTATTTGCAGCGTCATTCGGAGATAGAGGAACTGCTGACGCAGGGCAGGCGGTGCCGTTTTCTGACGACCGAATCCGTAAGCAAGTTTTCGGAGATGGCGTCTCTTTTCCTCAAACAGCCGGTCGAGGCGGTGAAGCGGGTGGTAATCGGTTAACGGTAAAAACGGATGATTACGGAAATGAACAGGATACGCAATCGCGGATGGCGGCCCTGCCGGCTTTTGTGTCTGAGTCTGTTGCTGCTCCTTTCCCCGGGCGGTCGGGCGGAAGACTGGGACAAACGGATGCAGGAAAACGGAATGGTGGACGTCCGGACGCTTGATTCGACCATTCAGGTGCGGCTGGCCTATGCCACACCGGTCAATTTCATGAGCAAGGCCGTGTATCGGGGCGCTACCAAAGCGTGGCTGCATCCCGACGCGGCAAGGATGCTGGTCAGGGCGCAGCAGTATCTGCGGGAACAGCATCCGGGCTATACGCTGCTTGTTTACGATGCTGCGCGTCCGATGGCCGTCCAGCGGCTGATGTGGGAGCAGGTGCGCGGCACGCCGCGGGCTTATTATGTCTCCAATCCCCAAAAGAAAAACGGACGCCATAACTACGGAATGGCTGTCGACGTCACGATTCTGGACGACACCGGTCGCCCTCTCCCGATGGGCACGCTCTTCGACTACTTCGGGGTAGAGGCGAACACGGACAGGGAAGACGCCCTGTTGCAGGCCGGCCGAATCAGCCGCGAAGACTGCGAAAACCGCCGGTTGCTGCGCAGCGTCATGCGACGGGCCGGCTTCACCTCCATCACAAGCGAATGGTGGCACTTCAATGCCTGCTCCAGCCGTACCGCACAGGCAAAATACAGGCTGATCGAATAAAAATTCAAAGATTCAATCATTCAAAGATTCAAGGGCCGCGGTGGTGGGGATAAAGTTCTGCCGCTGCCGCTAACCGTCATCACCGTCGCGTAGGGACGCGATGCATCGCGTCTCTACAGCTTCGGCACATGCCTTTTTTGCCATAGCCCCGTTTTTAAATGTTGCATCACGCCGTAGGCATAGCACGATGCGACAAATTGAATTGCATCCGCCTGAAATTAAGAGTTATACTGCACGCGGCATGGTTTTGTGCATTGAACCAACAGTCATTCCCGCCGTTCGCCCTTGAATCTTTGAAATGAACCGGCTCATTTTCACATTCTCCATGTCCATGCATAAAGTCATGTCCCGTGCAGTATAATTCATAATTCATAATTTATAATTTATCATTCCCTGTCTCTTGTCCGGGCCAGGGCTTTTAACTGCTCCATCTGCGGAGCGTCAATGCGTCCGTCGGGGCCGACATGCACGTCGAAACACAATACGCCTTCCTTCTCAAACACTTTTTCAGCCCATGCCGTCAATGTATCCGTCGGGTGCTGTGTACCCGGACGCCCCCAGAATTCTCCCAGAAAAGTGAAGTGAAACCACTGGACGCCCGGCACGACCCACCGGCCTTCCGGCAACTGCCCGATGTCGTTTTTTTC
>JAISEZ010000039.1 GCA_031263835.1 Tannerella sp. | reverse complement strand
ACGTATCCGGGAGAACGCAGAAGTATTTGACTTTGAAATATCCCGGGAAGACCTGGACACAATCCGTTCAATGCCCTATTTCGGAGGTTCGGGCCTTGATCCCGATAACCGGAACTTCTGATCATTGATCCGTAAGGCATTATTAAACTTCACGCAGGATAGTTTTGCACATTCGATTGCTCCCGGCTATCTTTTTACAAAGAGATTTGTTTTCGGGAAATTTTCCGATGTCCGGATTATTGTCCGTATTTTGCCTTTCCCGGCATACTAATTTGAATTGTACCCGTAGCTATCACGGTCACGACGGTCGAGAATCCCATTGGGATGCCATATCCGGTAGCAAATCACAGCCACAACGATCGAAAATCTCGGAGGGATGCCATATCGGCAGCAAGCAAATCCCAGCAATGACGGTCGAGAATCCCATCGAGATGCCATGTCGGTAGCAAATCCCAACCACGACGGTCGGGAATCCCATCGGGATGGCATGTCGGTAGGATTGCTTGGGTTAATTGAGGGAGGGGCAGAGGCGGTTGATTTTTTGGAGGGCTTCGCTGGCCAGTTCTTCCAGGGTTGCGGTGTGGTGCGTTTTTGTTTTCCAGAAAAATTTGGGGGGACGGGCGTTTTTGTACAGCTTTTCGCCGTGGTAAAAGGCGACTACTTCGTCGGTTTCGCTGTGGATGATCAGCTTGGGGATGTTCCTGATTTTTTGAATGTCCCTTTCTGCAACATATTCCAGGTTAAAAGATGTTGAGTTTCTTTTCATGCTGTTTCGAATGAAATTTCCGGGCATAAAGTCCATTGCGAGGTTTTGCGCGGAGCTTATACTTCCGTCGAGGATGAGGGCGTCCACATCCTGCTGCCGGTCGGAGACAAGTTTGGTTGCGATTTGTCCTCCCAGTGACATTCCGTATACGATCACTTTCAGCGAGTCGTTCCGGGTTGAGGACAGGAAGTCGTCAAAGGCCATTTCCGTATCTTTTAAAACGCCTTTATAGCCGGGTTTGCCGGTTGATTTCCCGTACCCTCGCCAGTCTACGGCATATACGTTATAGCCTCCGGACAGTAATGTGCGTATCATGCCGGTGCAGGTGGAGACGTTTCCGCTGTTGCCGTGAATAAAAAATACATTTGCCCTGGGCGTCCTGCTTTTAAAGTAGTAGGCATAGACCGTGACGCCTTTTTCGACGTCGATGGATTTTTCTTCAAAAGGGAGCGTCTCCATATCTTCCATTTTACGGCTTGGCCTGTAGAACATGCCGGATTCATCGTAAACGGCTTTTCCGATTCCGGCCGTGGCACATTCCGCTCCGGTTTCACTTCCGTGCAGGCCTGCATCCAGGCCTTTCAGGGTTCCTTTGCTGCCGGCGTTGAGTCCGCGAAAGGTTCCTTTAGCTCCGGCATTGAGTCCGCGGAAGGTTTGCTGCATTCCGGTGCGGATTCCCCGCAATGCGTGATGCTGTCCGGCAATCCGGGCGGTATCTGCATGACCGCTCCGGTTACCGGGGATATCGGTTCCGGTTACGGGATCGTTTAGTAGCCATAAGACGAATATTGACAGATAGATATGTTTGTATTTCATGCTGCTGCCCGGTTTTTATTTGTGTGATATATGGATCGGAATTATTTTGTACGGGCCAAAGTTACAAAAAACAGTCATAATATTTTAGCGCTGTTCAAATTATTATTCTGAATATAAGGATTGACCGGATAGATAAATCGTCTGTAAATCAGCCGGCAAATATGTTTTTTTGCTGTTTTTTCAGAGAAAAAACGGATGAGGATATTTTTTATCTGAAAAATGTAATATATTTGCAGTCTAATTTTGGGCATTTTTATGTATTGTATTGAAAATGAATACTTATTCTGTTTAGAGATAATTAACAGCTTCGTGCCTGTTCGCTCCGGATACTCATTTCGGGACGTCCCAAATTCATTTCGGGACATCCCAAACTCATTTCGGGACGCCCCAAAACCATTTCGGGACGCCCCAAATTCATTTCGGGACGTCCCAAAGCCATTTCGGGATACCCCAAATTCATTTCGGGACGCCCCAAATTCACTTCGGGACGTCCCAAAACCATTTCGGGATACCCCAAACTCGTTTCGGGGCGTCCCAAACTCATTTCGGGACACCCCAAACTCGTTTCGGGACGCCCCAAACTCATTTCGGGATGCCCCAAATTCATTTCGGGACGTCCCAAACTCATTTCAGGACGCCCCAAAACCATTTCGGGACGCCCCAAACTCAAATGGGGGAAGCCCATTTTTATTCATTGAATCCCTAATAAGCAAACCATTAACTTCAAAATTCAAAGACCATGGCAGGACTGCATGACTGGTTGCCGAGTAATCATGAGTCGCTTATCAACAAGGCTACCCAGACAGTAACTTTTTTAACGGCGGCGATATTTGCGCGCATCGGTGTTGCGGGTGCGGCGCTGACGTGGTATCAGGATAAATTCATGGTCAGGTATAACCGCTTCAAGGCCGCTTTCGAGAACTGGAAGAATCCGGCGGAAAGGACGCCGGTTAAAACCACCGTTCTGCAGGAAGCCGAAGAAGAATTTATAAAGGTGTACAGGATACTCCACAACTGGTTTATGAAGGAAAATCCGCTGGTGACGGACGATGACCTGCAAAGCGCCGGCTTTCCGAAACGTCACTCCGGCGGCAACAGGTCTGCAAAGAGACCGGCGACACAGGTCGAGATGGAAACGGATCTCTCCAATCCGGCAGAGGTCACGATTCACTATCGCGAGGCCGGAAGCCACGGGACGGCCAAGCCCGACGGCGTGCACGCCATGGAATTTGTTTATGTCGTACGCGCAGCCGGCGAGCCGCCGCCAGGGGACTGGTCGGAACTTACGTACAGCGTCGTCGATACTCGCACGCCACTGACGCTTACTTTCACGGGTGAACAGCGCGGAATGATACTTTATTTCTCCTCCCGGTGGGAAAACACGCGGGGAGAGAAAGGCCCCTGGAACAGCATCCGGTGGGTCATCATTCCGTAGCCTGTGGCCGGACAGGGATTCCGGCAGTTTAACAGAATTATAATGTGATGTTAAGTGCATAGTTAAGAATAAAAACAGTGTATATATAAAAAAGCGAATTTATGAATAGTACAAAAAAAATCAATCTGTTTGCCTTCGAGGCAATTTTCTTCCTGACGGTAGCGACCTGGAGCGCAACATCTCAGCAGCAGGCGCATCCCGGCGGTGCAGACAACCCCAACTACACCTGGCTGGCCTGGCTCACACCCGACAGTTACAGCAACGGCGTCTGGACGAACCTGATCCAGGGCGGCGGAAGTGCAGGGAATTTCACTGCGCAGAGCGCAACAGCCCCTCCGAAAATCAACAGCGGGTATAATTTTCATCCTTCGCTGAATTTTCCGGCCGGCAATACGTACTGGCTGAAGTCTGCCAATAGCTTGACCATTGCAGACACCGACAATATTACGGCCATCTTTGTGCTGAAACGTTCCACTGTCCTCGACCAGTATAACTACCTGCTTGCATTTAGCAGTGTATCCGACGCCACTGACGGCATGGGCATTGGCTGGCGCTCTCATACGTGGGGTGGCGTTGCCACTCAAGATATTAGCTGGAAGTGGAGAAACACCGATAATACATATCACTTTACAGGTAAGCCCGTAACGGAAGGAATTGCAGTAATTGACAACGCCAAAGATGCAAGCGCCGGAGGTCTTACGCTTTATCTCAACGGGGAGAATCCGACCAGCAGTATAAAGGCAACTCCCCTGGAAGCCATCAGCGATCAGCCGATAGGCATTGCCTCCGAGAAAAATACCGGCGACCCTTCCTGGCATTACAGAGGCACGCTTCAGGAAATCATTCTTTTAAAAGCGAACGGAACCAACAACCGTATTGAACCGGTCGACCTGCAGAAAATCCACTCCTACCTCGCCATCAAATACGGTTTCACGCTCAACAACAGCCAGGACTATATCAACTCAGCCGGGCAGTCGGTATGGGACAGGGCTGCCAATACCGATTACCGCAACTACATCACCGGTATCGCCCGCGACGATGCCTCCGGACTGTATCAAAAGCAAAGTAAAAACCGCAACGCGGCTTCGCTCCTGACCGTTTTTGTGGGCAGCAGTGTAGCCGCGCTCAACAGCAGCAACGGCGGACAGCTGCCGGATGGAGTCTATGCCATATTCGGCAGCAACAACGGAGACATTAACACGGTTGAAAATCTATCGTCCGAAATACCGGTTGCCCCCGGTTCCACCTTAACGGTAAACTACCTCAAGGGATTGAAGTACAAGGCGCAACTGACGGGTGCAACGACACAGAAGGTAAAATTAAAGTTTGATACCGGCAGGATGGGAGGCGCATTGCCCGAATACGTAGTTGTATCCAGGACTTCTGCTTTTCTCCCCGATCCCTACGTTACGAAGGTCTTTCCCCTCTCAGGCTCCACGGCGGAAATAGAGTTGACCGACGGCTACGACGGCAACGGCTACAACTTCATTGCCTTTGGCGGCCACAGGATCGGAGCCACCGAAGGCCCGGGCGGCGTAAGCGCCAATCTGAAACTCTGGCTGCGCGCCGATGACGCGGCGTCGATTGTCACCGAACTGCTGGCGGTAAACAGTGCGAACAAGTTGAACGGTTATCCCGACGCGGTGGCAAACGCTCTGGTGCCTGCCGTATCGGAGTGGAAAGACCTTGAACGCAACCAGACCTATTCGTACACAGATGGCGGAAACGCAAACGATCACATGAGATCGGTTTACCAGCCGAGTAACTATATGACCAACTACCACCCCGCCGTGCGTTTTTGGAGTTCTTCCTCCAATTCTTCCTATCTGGGCAATGCCTCGGTAACCATGTTTGGTCCGGGAACTAACAATAATGGAAAGAAGTACCCAACAAACGGTAAGCACTCGGCTTTCTTTGTGGTGAATAATAACTTTAATACACATGAGTGGATTTATGCGATGATGTTCGGTTCGGCCACCAGTAGCAGTTACCGTGGACCGGGCTATGGCGTAGCGCGGATTGGGAGCTCTCCTTCTTATAATCTGGTAGGACGTTTCAGAACAAGCCTTGAGGAGGGAAACGGCACGAAAGATCTGTTTAAACAAGGCGCGACTTCCATTTTGGGGTATCATCACTGGTGGCCCACTTTTTCCAATGGCTCGCCAAGTGGCACCAGCAGCGTAAAATTTCGCTTTAACGGACTGGAAGATACGAGAACCAGCATTTCCGACGGTCTCATCGGCATGAACCAGGGATCCATGCTGGGAAAAGGATATACCGACAACCGTACGATACTGGGCGTCATGGCAGAAGTAATCCTGTATGATGACGGTCTGCCGACGGACAGGCTGGAGCTTATCGAATCCTATCTGGCCCTCAAGTATGGCGTAACACTTACGCCGGGCACGGCGGCAGAACGGTTCGACTATAAATTTTCCGACGGCGGGATGCTCTGGAACGGAACAGCCGGCGGCACCAAATGGGAGACCTGGTACAACCGTGTGGCAGCCGTCATCCGCGACGATGCCTCCGGCCTGCACAACCGCCAGAGCCATTCCACCAACGTAGGCTCCATCCTGCTTATGGGCGTGGCCGGCTCGCGGCTGGGAGAAAACAACGCCGACCTGGGGAACTTTGCCAACGACAGGGAAGCTGTCATCTGGGGTGATAACGGAAAAAATGATAACCCGGTGGCGATTGATCTCGACCCTAACGGCTGCGGAGACTTTAACCATGTCTTCAAGCGCAACTGGCTGATACATAAAAAGACCGAAGGCGACCGGCCCATCCGTATGCTGGTCGGGGCGCAGAACAACAGCACAAACCGGCTTGGAAACGACGCCGGCACGACAAACCTGTTCAACAAGCTCACGCCAGGCTACAGCGTGTACATGATTGTAGCCGATTCGGCGGAAAAACTGGATCCCGACAACCCGGCGAAATACGGACAGTTCACCGCCGTCGTGCCGATGGAGTTTATCGACAGCGTGCAGCAGTGCAGCTACACCTTCACCGATACAATTACCTACATCACCTTCGGCTACAGGCCAAAACAGACCAGCTGTACGGAAACAGTACAGTTTGAAGGAGTCAAAACCTTCAATTGGGCGCAATGGGTACGACAGAACTACGGTTTAAGCGTAAGAGGCGCCGGCATCACAAAAGACACCCCCGTTGACCTGGGCGACGGCATTGAGGTTCTCAGTACAAATGTAACGTACAGTTCCGACCTCACCGCGCCCGCCTGGTACCCGTCCGTCACCAACAGCCCCGTTGCAGGCAGCCTCTACCTCCAGCGCAAGAACGGAGTGCTCGACGACAGCAAAATCACCGTCACCATTAACCTGAACACGCCCGTGCGTCCCGAATTTTCCATCTACGACATCGACGGCTACTATGGACGCTACGAAAAGATCACTGTTTCGGGCAGCTGTAACGTCGGCGGCGTATCCCCCACGCTCTCCTACGCCGGCGACCCGGCTGCGGCCTATTATGAAATATCCGGCAACATGGCCACCGCAACCGTACGGAAAAACCTCTCGCCGACCGACAAAAACGGCCAGCTGAACGTATCCTTCAGCGAAGGGGTCACGCAGATCGTCATCACGTATGCCATCACCAACCAGATACAGGTCACCACCACCCACAATCTCATCATCAGTCCGATCCGCTTCCGCCAGGTGCCGCCGCCGCCACCGATCAATGAAGACGGCCTCTCGTTTACCAAGGAGGTCGGCCAGCGCGATATCTCCACCTGCGAACCGGTGGAATATTCGTTCTACCTCGGGAACGTGAACTGTGAATCGAAACCCGTCACCTTCCGCGACACCCTGCCCCACGGGATGAAATGGACGGGAGAGATCAACTGGAACCTGTTCGACCCGATAGACCTTACGAAAATCAGCTACCAGGGAGACACAATCCTGCAAATCACCGACCTGGATGTTCCCGGCGCCGACGTCCTGCGGGTAACGGCCACCGCGGTGATCGACGACGGCGAAGTGCCGCCCGAAACCACCCGCCAGTTCAACAACCACGCCTGGATCGAGTACGTGCAAATCCTGAACGACAACCCGGAACCCCGGATCCTGCAAAGCGTCGACCGCGAAACGCCGACCTCGCAGGAAACCTGGTTCAACGCCATTGGAGGCCAGCGACAGGACACCGTCCGCTCGGCCATCACCACAAACGTAAGCAAATACTCCGCCGACAGCACCGTCACCGTCACCCTCACGGTCACGAATCCCGCCGGCAACGACCCGGTACCCTCGTCTTACCTTGACGTCACCTTCGACGCCGGTTTTGAGTACATCGACGGCAGCTTCGCCTCCAACGTAACGGAGGCGGTAATAGCATCATCCTCCGGCAACGGTCAGCTGTCAATAGCCGGCCTCGCCGACGGCTCAGAGGGCTTCGAGATTCCGGACGGCGAATCAACCTACACCTTCGAGCTGAAAGCCCCCGCCCTGTCCGGCCTGGTAAAGGAAGTCGACGGAAGCGGCGTCCCCACCGGCGAAATATCCCCGCTGCAGATCGAATACATATTCACCTCCGGAACCACCGACCCCTGCGTCATCCTGGGCATGATAGACGTCTCCGGCTACTGCGAACTCCCCTACAAGGAACTGATCGCCAACCACGACCACGCCTCAACACTCACCGGCATAGAAGTGGTCATACCGGTACTCAAGAACGATTCCATCCCCGCCACCTGCACGCTAGAGTATGAAATCACGACAGAACCGCTGCACGGCGACGCCGATTTCACAAACGACAGCATCCGTTACCAGTCCGATGTCGATTTCGCCGGCTACGACACGCTCGTCTATCGCCTCGTCTGCGACGAAGACACAAGCTACGCATACGTATATATATATGTAGCCGAAAAGCCGGGCAACGTTACCGACGTCAACTGCTTCATTGATCTGCCGGCGCAGGTTTTCACCATTAGACAGAACCGATATTCGGATGAAATTGTCGCCAATACCAGCACGCCCATGGTCGGCGACCTGCTTGATGCAGACGGAAATCCGGGACAGGACGGCGTGCCGGAAGTCATTGCGATGGCATACGCCGGGTCATACAGCGGCCCGGGGATTCATATTTTCAACAACGACCTGACGCTGCATCATACCATCAATATCGATTTCACCGGCTTGGGACTGTCCGACCCGTACGCCATAGCCGACGTAAACAACGACAGCATCGGC
>JAISEZ010000248.1 GCA_031263835.1 Tannerella sp. | reverse complement strand
TCGCCGTCCGTGTCTTCGCTGAATGGATTGCGGTAGTAAAGCGGAAAGATGCAGCCGTTGTGGACTACGTTTGCATAATAGCGCGGTTCGCGGCCGATCCAGTAGGGCGTCGTGGACTGCGCCAGCGAGAGGCCTATTTCATTGCTCGACGGAATCTCAAGCCCGGTGTAGGGCGAGCCGTCGGCGTTGAGGAATGCGTTGGCAAATTCCAGCGTGCAATCCTGACCGGTTGCTCCGCCGGAGGAGTTCGGACGCATAAGTTCGTCGTAGCCGCCGGAAACGAGGGTCGGGTAATTGTAACGCCTTACGCCGATGACTTCCGGGTTATCCGGGACTTCGGTGAAATACAGTTCGTAGAACGTACGGACGGCGTCGTCGAAATCGGCGGGATTCGGCTTGAACAGCCCGTAGCCTTCGGCGGCGAGGACGTCCTTCGCTGCCTTGCAGGCGTCGTAGGCTTCGCGCCAGCGCGTGGCGGCGTCTTTGGTGCCGGCGCCGATGGTCTTGCTGAATTGCGGGCTGGCATAGTATAGCAGTACCCGAGCCTTCAGCGCATAGGCCAGGGCCTTGTTGATGCGTCCGGCTTCGGCTTCGCTTTCCCAGCGCATGGGGAACGATTCGGTGGCGATGGCGTCATCAAAATCCTGCACTATTTGCGCGATGCACTCCGACGTCTTTGTCCGCTTCACGTAGAGGTCTTCGGACAGGTCCTGCTCGTGCAGAATCAGCGGAACGCCGCCGTACATGCGTACCATGTTGAAGTAGCGCCATCCGCGCATCGTGAGCAACTGTGCCTTGTACTGCGCTTTCAGCTCGTTGCTCAGCTTGTCGGAGGGACAGCGGTCGACGTTTTCGAGGAACTTGTTGATGTTGCGGATTGTGCCGTAAGACCAGCCGCCGACCTCGGCGTTGATGCTGTAGCTGTTCAGTATAAATTCCATTTCGCCGTACCTGCGGTACAGTTCTTCGGTAGCTCCCATCGTCACCCGCTTGCCGTCCGGCAGGGATTCGTTGATGATATGATCCATATATCCCTTAACCAGATACGGATCGTCCCAGATGTCGTCGGCCAGCAGCTGACCGAGATTCGTTTTGTTCATCACATCCGTGCAGCCCCCCGTAAACATCAGGGCCGACAGTGCTAAAATGATAATGCTTGTTTTACTTTTCATATTCTTGTCATTTATAATATATCCATAATTAAAAAGTGATGTCTACTCCGACCGTGAAGGTGCGCGTCAGCGGATAAACGCCGACACCGGTGTACATATAGTTTCCCTGCAGTCCGGAAAGGCTGTTGGTGCTTATGGCCACTTCCGGGTCAAAGTCTTTCATCGGGTTGTAGAGGAAGAACAGGTTGTTTCCCGTGAAATGAATCCGGGCGCCGCTCAATCCGACTTTTGAAATCAGTTTCTTGTCGACATCGTAAGCAAGCGAAGCCATTTTCAGGCGGACAAACGAGGCGTCTTTCATCCAGAAAGTAAGGATGTTGCCGGCGTCTCCACCCATGCTGTAATAGCCGCCGAAATTGCTTGGGAGCGGCATGGTGCCGCGTGGATTGTTCACATTCGAGAAATGATCTGCGCTCCAGTTTCCGAAACTGCTGTCGTACCATTCGCCGTAGGTGACCATTGCGTGATTGGTGCATGCCATGTTGCCGGCCGTTCCCTGCAGGAAGACTTCCAGCGAAAGGCCCTTCCAGCTGCTGCCCAGCAGCAGTCCGTAGTTATACGGCGGATTGAGGTGATCGACAAGCCATACCTTGTCGGCAAAGCCTTCGGTGATGGTGCCGTCGGGCGTCGAGGTGTAAATGGTCTTACCCTCTTCGTCGGTCGTCTGGCTTCCGAGGTCTTTCATAAAGAGCCATCCGGGACGCGGCGCATAACCGTCCTGGGCTTCGATGTCGTAGCGTGAGCCAAGACGTCCTGCAAAATAGTCGTGATTGACGACGTATTGGCCGCCGGTCGAGGTGGTGATGTTGTACGTGCCGTCGCCGTTGGGCCTCATATCCCAGATGATGCCGTCGGTATCCCAGCCGTATCCCCTGTCCCAGTTCATCCCGAGGCGCGAGAGGTGGGGAGGCACGCCGGTCTCGGCCCATTCAATGAGCTTGTTGTCGGCCCAGCCGAAATTACCGCGCGCCCATACGGACAGGTCTTTGGTGAGCATCTTGTTGAATCCCAGTTCCACTTCCATGCCGAACGAGTTGACTACGCCGTAGTTGGACGCGGCCAGGCTACCGCCGAACGTGCTGGGCAGGTTGCCGGTCTGCGAGCCGAGGATGTCGTAGGTGTGCTTGAAGAAGTAGTTACCGCTCAGGGTAAACATGTTGCTCAGTATCCCCACGTCCACTCCGGCGTCGAAGTTGCGGGATTTTTCCCACGTAATCTTCGGATTCGAGATGGAGCCGATATAAGCGCCACCACTCATTGACGAGCCGCCGTAATACAGTCCGCCGCTCCGTCCTGCGCCGTCGAGCCACTGCCATCCGCCCACGTCATCGTTGCCGGTCAAGCCGTATGCACTGCGCAGCTTGAACTGGTTGATAAACGAGATATTGTCTTTGAAAAAGCTTTCTTCCGAGATTCTCCATGCAGCCGAGGCCGACGGGAAGAAGCCCCAGCGGTATCGCGGGTCAAACTTGACCGATGCGTCGCGGCGGAAGGAAAACTCAAACAGGTAGCGACTGTTGTAAGCGTAATTCAGACGTCCGAGATACGACAGGCGGGCGCTTTCGCCGGCGCCACCGCCGATGCTGTAGTAATTCTTGTCGGAGGGGCCGAACCCGAAATAGGGTTTGATGAGGTCGAAATCGGTCATCGAAGCGCTGAATGCTTCACTGAACTCTTCGGACTGCTCGAAACCGAACATCAGGTCGAGTTCGTGCTTTTGCGCGAACGTGTTGCTGTACGAAATAAATCCGTTCAGCTGATATTTGGAATTGTGGTTGTGCGATTCGGACAACGAGGGCTTGGTTCCGCCCTGAAGCCTGGAAACTCCGTTAAATTCATGGGTGAAGATGTGGTTGTTGGTGCCCGCTATCGTCAGCTCGTAACCCATGTAGGGCGTCTGCCATGTCTTTTCAAATTCGTTTACAAGCAGCTGGTTGTACGATGCCTTCAGGTTAAGCCCTTTCACCCAGGGCACGTTCCACTGGAGGGTGGCCGTATAGTCGCCGTTCCGGTAGAGGTACTGTCCCTTGCCGTTTGCGCCGTCGAGCACAGCCAGCGGGCTGCCGCCAATGTATTTCCCGTCCAACTTGGCGGGACTCAGCCGGGAGGATTTCAGCAGCCGGTAAAACAGGCCTTCCATCGTTGAATTCGTCGCATCGCCGGGTTTCGCGGCGTTGGGAGGGCCGTAGTTTTCACTGTTGTTCAGGCTTATGTTCAGACCGGCTTTGAGGCCGTGGGCAATCTCGGCCTCTATATTCCCGCGAATGGAATATTTCTTGTAGGAAAGGCTTTTGAAGGCGCCTATTTCATCATAATAGTTGCCGGCGACGAGGTAGTTTATATTGTCCGTACCGCCCGACAGTGTCAGCGAATGGCTTTTGGTAACGGGCGTTTGCCATGCATCATCCATGACATCGTAATCGTGCGTTTTGTAGTATTCCTCCTCGTCGGGGGCAATTACCGACGTGTTGATAAACGAGCCGTCTTCGCGATAGATGGTCGGCCAGTAGCGGTAGCCGTCGGCATTCATGGGGATGTAGAGACTGTTGGGATTGATGTCTACTTCGCGTGCCCTGTCATTGAGCCAGGCAATGCGCTGCGCGGCGGTTTCCCGCTGCGGAAGTACCGTAAAGCCGGTCGCCGTGTTGACCGAACCCGAATACGTGATAGAGGGGCGTCCCTTCTGTCCCTTCCTGGTGGTGACCAGTATGACGCCGTTGGCCGCCCGTGCACCGTAGATCGCGGAGGTGGAGGCGTCCTTCAGTACCGAAAGGCTCTCAATATCGCCGGGATTAAGCAGGTTAAATTCGGTAGCGCTCCTTGCTACTCCGTCAATCACGTAGAGCGGCGAGGTGCTGTTCCACGTTCCGCGTGCACGGATAACGATTTCGGAAGCGTTGCCGGGGCGTCCGCCGCTGCTTTGCTTGATCGTTACGCCCGCCAGACGTCCTGCCAGTGCATTACTGAGGTTCGAGGCGGAGATGTTCTTGATATCTTCCGGCTTCACCGTGGCGACCGAACCGGTCAGCGAAACCTTCTTTTGCGTACCGTATCCGATGACCACGACTTCCTCCAGCGACTTGCTGTCTTCCTCAAGCGTGATTTTCAGACTGGTTTGATTCCCTACGGCAATTTCCTGCTTCACGTATCCGATATAGGAAACGGTCAGCGTTGCCCTCTGCGATACGGTCAGACTGAAATTCCCGTCCATGTCGGTGACTGTTCCGTTGGAGGCAACGCCTTTCTCTACAACATTCGCCCCGATGACCGTCTCGCCTGTCCGGTCAACGACCGTCCCCGTGATGCGAATTTTACCCTGCGACGGTTCGTGCGAATCGCCGACTGCGCTTGCCATCCCTGCTCCTGCTATCAGAAGTAAAGCGGACAGCAACATCATTCTTTTTGCTCTTCCGAGCATGGCATCTTTTATGCCGTTCATGTAATGTCTTCTCATCTTTTTGTCATTTAAATATTAACTTCCTATTTTTCATCTCTTCATTTTTCATTAAAAACTGATGTCTACTCCAACCGTAAAGGTGCGCATCAGCGGATATACACTTATACCTGTGGCATAGCCTCCCTCGAATCCCGAAAGGCGGTTGGTGCTTATG
>JAISEZ010000299.1 GCA_031263835.1 Tannerella sp. | reverse complement strand
GGGTGCGAAAAAACCGGCGGTCGCTGCCGCCGGTTTTCCCTCTGCACCCTCACTCGTCTTCGTGGTCGTGGTCGTGCTCTTCGCCCTCCTCGTGACTTAGTTCCACGTGGATAGCTATGTACGATTCGTTTCCGGCTGCATCCGTGCAGTAAACCATCAGATGATAGGCTCCCGGAGTGGCATTCTCCGGTATCCTGATTTCATGATGATGAATCGCTGCGTTCTTCCCGGACAGACTCCAGGACTTGTCATACTCGAAGTCAACGGTTTCGGAATCGGCCCGGGTCTCATGCGTGTGACCGTCAAAATTGGGATGGATGTTGACCTTGTAGGAAGCCAGCATCTCGTTGTCCGAAAACTCAACCTCAAAGTGCACGCCGTTTTCGTTTCCGATTTGCAGAACCTCGTCGTCGGCAGGTTCTATCAGGAGAATCACGGGTTTGGTCGTGTCGCTGTCTTCCCTGCAGGAATTGCACACGATAAAAAGAAGGGCCGTCAGGCCGGTAATAAGAAATATACTTTTTGCTTTCATTATAATTTACTATTAAATGGTACTTTAACTGATAACTGAAAGTTTCGTCCCGGTTCGGGGACTTCCACTTTCCGGTAAAAACTGAGATGATTGTAATAAGCTGTATTAAACAGATTGCGAAGCGAAAACACGACCTCGACATTCACCCCCTTCACCGGGATGGAGGCTACGGCCCCCAGGTGCAGGAGAGCGGCTCCGTGCGTGATGTCTTCGTTTCGGGCTACACGGTACTGCGCCGCAATGTGATGCAGTTCCATGTGAAATTGCAGCATTTTCGCCCGCCATTCCAGGCGGTTGCGCATGGAGGCCGGCGGCGAAAAGCTCAGGGGAGTATGCTCGCTCAGGTTATGGGTATACACGTATTCGCCCGCGAACCGGTACGTCAGGCAGCGCAGCAAATCAACGCCGAACTCGATTTCCGCCCCGGCAAACAGGGCTTCCGCCCCGGCGTAGCGGTACACTTGCCCGGCATGGGGCAGTATCGACCATTCGCCCGTCGGTTTCAGGTAGATGTAATGCTCAAACCAGCTGACAAACGGGCTTGCGGACAGTGAAACAGGCCCCCGTTCCAGGGCATAGGACACGTCTATCTGCCAGCCCCGTTCGGACGCAAGCGAGGCGTCCCCCTGTTCGTGACGGAAAGCGCCGTGATGCACGCCGTTGGACGCCAGTTCGTGAGCGCCCGGCAAACGGAAGCTGCGTCCCAGATGGGCCTTTAGCTGCTGTCCGCTTCCGGGTTCCCAGGCGACGCCCAGCGAACCGGAAACATCGCCGAACGGACGGTTGACGCGGGCGCTCCGCCACCTGTAGGCTTCAATCTGCCCTTCGTCGTAGGCCCGTTCCCGGAGATACGTTTCCAGATAGACGTCCCGAAAGGCCGAAATGTCCATCCGCCCGCGGTCGTACCGGATACCTCCGCTGAGAGATACCCGGTCGTTCGGGTGAAAGGCGCTCAGCCACAGCACGCCGGTGGTGAAACGTTCGTAGGCGGGCATCAGGAAGGAATAGCCTGCAATACGGTTGCGCTGGTACTGCACGTCCCAGCCGGCCGTATGTTTCCAGCGCGCCGAAGCAAACAGGTCGGCCTTCAGGAGCGACTGCAGCGTGACGAGCGAAAAGGCCAGTTCCCTGTCCGGGTCTTTCAGCGGGGCGGGCTGGTTGCCGTAGTGCGTGTGAAACAGACTCCATTCTTCCCGGTGATTGTGCTGAAATCCCGCATCCCAGCTGATGGCTGCATCTTCCCGGAGATACTGCTGGCGGGAAGTGAACTTCAGGTGACTGGCCGTGCTGTAGGGCAAATCCGCATGACGGCAGTCGCCGTCGTCCTGCAACCGTGAAGCGTCGGGGATGCCGTGCGCTCCGGGAAAAAATCCGGCTTTCTGATAGACGTCGCTGACCGCATACGTGGCTGCATAGCTCCCCTTCCGGTATTCGGAAAACAGCGCGACATCGCGTTCGAAGCCTGCCGTATTCTTCAGCTTCCGCCCGTGAACGGGCTGCCGCTGGGTAAGATACACAATGGTATCGGCAGGAATCCGGTAGTCGCCGAAATGCTGTTCGGAAAACCGCAGCCGGGTGTGCCACGCGTCTTTTTTGACGCCCAGCATCGTCGAAACGCCCAGTGTTCCGTTGACCGACTGGCCAGACAGGACGGCTTCTCCGTACACCTGATTGTCGGAGGGCGCAGGCCGCCGCGCGAGTTCAATCGCTCCGCCCATCGCGTCGCTGCCGTAGAGCAGCGACGACGGGCCTTTGCGAACAATCACACGTTCCACATTGAAAATATCCATTTCGAGGGCATGGTCGGCTCCCCACTGCTGGCCTTCCTGTTTGATTCCGTTTTCAATCACGGAAATCCGGTTGAACCCCATGCCCCGAATCATCGGTTTGGAAAAGCTCGCCCCGATGTCCATGGAATGAACGCCCGGCACAGATGCTAATGTTTGCACCAGATTCCCCGCAAAATGTTCGCGCAGGAAACGTTCGTCAAGCGGATGGACTTTCTGTGCGGAGGCGCGTTCCACGCGTTGTCTGTAGGAACTGCTCACCACCACCTCGCCCAATGTCACCGTCCGAATCGAATCCGTTTCCTGAGCATGCAGGGGACATGCAAATGCAACCATCAGTATCGCCGGCATAAACCTGATACGCATACTGAATCATGTTAAATGATGAATATAATAAAACAGTAGTTAGTAGTCAGTAGACAGTAGTCAGTAGAATGATACACGAAGAGCACTCATTAACCATTAACCACTAATCACTAACCGCTAATCACTTTTCGGGGTGGTGCGCGCAGGCAGTAGCTGTATAAAGCGGAGAGGGTTATTGTTTTCTGATAAATAACAGGTTCGGGAGACGGCAGGCAGACCGTGAAGTCAAATTCATCGGGTTCCGTTTCGACGAAAGGCGACAGGACAAACTGGCACACCGGACACGTCTCGCTGTGATGGTGAAAGGGTTTGCCGGCGGTTTCCGCGTCATTTCCGCGGAGGTGACGGCACTGGCTGATATGGATGCTCCGGGCGGCAAACGGCCATGCCAGCATGAGCGGCAACAGCCATACAATCCATTTTTTATGAAGCCGCCAGGTTTCCATGCTACACGTTTAAACAGTTTGGACAATAGCCGGAAACGGTACAGGCAACATCCAGCACCCTGTATCCCGACGGGAGCGCGGGCGGACTGACGGGTTCGTCCATGCAAAAGACCGTTTCGCATCCGACACAGTGGAAATGCAGGTGATGGTCGCTGTGATTTCCGGCGTCGCAGTGATGGCACACGGCATAATATGTCTTGCCGTTTTCGCCGGAGATTTTGTGCACCTTGCCGTCATCGCAGAAACCCTGCAAAATACGGTAGATGGTAGCCCTATCCACCTTCTCCGGCAATTTCCTTTCAATATCTTCATGACAAAGCGCTGAAAAGGAGTCCGACAAGACTGCCATGACCCACTGTTTCGTTTTCGTATTCCGTTTTTGCTTATCCATCGTCAATCACTCATTAATGCGACAAAGTTACAATAATAATTTGATAACGCAACTATGTCGCATTATTTTTTTGCGATTAGTGCGAATGATAAATGATGAAAGCTGTCGCCCTCGCCGCGACGGTTGGCGGGGACAGCGGTGTTCGGTTCAATGGCGGCGTCGGCTATGGTCATGCACAAAACCATGCCATGTGCAGTATAAAATCCCCGGCTGTGGATTCCGTGAATGACATCTCATTTATATAATCCACAGTTGTGGAAAACGTGAATGACATCCTGTTTATAACGTCCACGACTGTGGATTTCGTGAATGACATCCCAAACATTAAATCCCCGGCTGTGGATTTAACGAATGACATCTCAAACATTAAATCTCCAACCGTGGATTTAACGAATAACATCCCAAACATATAATCTCCACCCGTGGATTTAACGAATGACATCCCAAACATATAATCCACGGCTGTGGAAAGTATGAATGACATCTCATTTATAAAATCCGCGGCTGCGGATTCCGTGAATGACATCTCATACATTAAATCCGCGGCTGCGGATTCCGTGAATAATATCCCAAATATACAATCCGATGCTTCGGATTTTGTGAATGACATCTCATTTATATAATCCACAGTTGTGAAAAACGTGTTACCGGCTCAAGTACAGATCACTGTAGCGGCGCGGTCTGCCCGGGAACAAAACCGCGGCAGGCTTTCAGGCATAAAATTTATTTGAAATTATCTGCCCCGGTAGTCCATTCTTCATTCTTTTTACTACCTTTGCACCGGATTGCTTTTTACGTGCCATAGTTATAGTAATCCGGTCCCATAGCTCAGTTGGTTAGAGCATCTGACTCATAATCAGGGGGTCCTTGGTTCAAGCCCAAGTGGGACCACT
>JAISEZ010000206.1 GCA_031263835.1 Tannerella sp. | reverse complement strand
TAAACGACGGCGTCGGGGAACTAAACGACGGCGTCGGGGAGTTAAACGACGGCGTCGGGGAACTAAACGACGGCGTCGGGGAGTTAAACGACGGCGTCGGGGAACTAAACAACGCGGCTGAGGAAGCCTTCCCGGACGATCGGATAACCCTTTGTATCTTTAATAAGATCAATTATTTACAAAATACGACAGGTTATTGTCCGTGTTTTGCCTTTCCTGGCACGCTAATTTGAAATACACCCCTTCATCGAATGCCTATGGTGCAGGGATAGGCGTTGCTCTTTCAGTTGGCGGTCATGCGTTTGATGATGCTGTATGCGTTCATGATGCCCAGTTCGCCGGCTTTGCTCAGGTCGGCAATGCCACGGTTGGCGTCGCCGGTGGAAAGACGGGCCAGACCGCGATTGAAGTAAGCTTCGGCAAATTCGGGATTGCGCAGAATGGCTTCGTTGTAATCCAGAATCGCCGCCCTGTAGTCGCGCTGCGCACAGTGGATGTTGCCCCGGTTGTAATAGGAGTAAACGAATCCCGGATTCTGCCGGATGACTGCGTTGTAGTCGCGGATGATGAAACCGTTCTCGTCCAGCGAGCGGCCTTCCCCGGACTCTTTGGCCGACAGGCCTGCCGGACGGGAGAATGACGGGGATTTGTTTCCGTCCCCGAACTGGATACTGAGGGTGTGCTGCTCGCCGGATGCCGACTGGGAACGCTCGTACTCGATCTGCCTGTAGCGCACGACGGCGCGGTTGAAATAGGCCAGCGTATAGGTGGGGTCAAGCTCAATCACCCTGTCGAAGTTGTGAAGCGCTTCCGCAAAATCCTGCACGAGCATGAAATCCATCGCCCGCCCGAAATAACAGTCGGCGTTGTCGGGTTCGCGCTCGATTCGGGCAGAGTATTCGTTGATGGATTCAAAGTGCGCGGCAATCTGTTCTTCGGTCAGTGCCGCCTCCTGATTGGTGATCAGGATTTTCCACGAAACGGTCATGCGCGAGTTGAAGGCTTCGACCGTTTTGTCGTAATGCACGCCCCCCTCCAGCGGAAGGCTTTTTTCGTAATAACTCAGAATGAAGGACGGTTCGAGGTCGATACGGACGTTCCTGTCCTGTATGCGGCCGCGGATTTCGCTCCGGTACTGCTGTTTCTGTTCGTCTTCCCTGTCATAGACGACCAGTCGGTTGAACTTGTCGATGTTCCGGTCGGAACGTTCGCGCGTCTTTTCCGTATCTTCTTCCGGCGGTGCGTCCGGCGATGGCTGAACGGCAGTGGTGGCGGTCTGCGTCTGGCCGGAGGCGGGCGTGAACGGCTGACCTTTCCGTTTCTTCTCCTCCAGTTCGAAGGCCGTCCAGTAGTCGCGGTCGGCGCCGGCGTGGTCGTTCAGTTTCCGCTTGGCTTCGGAACGGTTGTAGTAGGCCGGGAGAAATTCGGGGTACTGGTTCAGCACGGCGTCCAGGTCGCTGACGGCGTCGCGGTAGTCGCCGACTTCAAAATGCAGCAGGGCGCGGTTGTAGTATGCCATGTAATTGTCCGGCTCCATTTCGATGACGACGTCAAAGTCTTCGATGGCGCGGTTGTTGTCTCCCACCTGAAAGCGCAGCAGTCCTCTGTTGAAGCGGGCAATCAGGTTCCGTTCGTCCGTGGAAATCACCTGGTCGTAGTCGGCCATGGCGCCGCGCAGGTCGTTCAGCTGATAGCGTACCAGCCCCCGGTTGATGTAGTATCCGTTTTCGCGTGTGTTGAGGCGGATGGCTTCGTTCAGGTCGGCCAGCGCCTCCTCCATCCGGCCGGTCTGGTAGAGGATAATCGCCCGGTTGCCGTAGCAGGGCGCATAGTAGGGGTCTATCTCGATGGCCCTGTTGCAGTCGTTCAGGGCGAGGGTGGTGTCTCCCTTTTCGAGATACATGGCGCCGCGTGTCAGGTAGCCCAGCGACAGCTTGGGATAGGCCGTAATCAGCTCTTCGAACGCCGTTTCCGCCTCCGTGTAGTCTTTTTTCTGGAGATAGGCAATCGCCCGGTTGGCCAGCATGGAGCGGTCGCCGGGACGAAGCTCCAGTCCCCTCCGGTAGTCGCTGATGGCCGCGTCGTACTTTTCCATGCTCTGGCGGGCGATGCCGCGCACATAGCAGGCCTGCGACAGGAAGGAATTCCGTTCGAGACAGAGGGTACAGTCGTCTTCCGCTCCCTGAAAGTCATCCAGGCTCAGTTTGGCCACCGCCCGGTAGAAATACGGTTCGGCCAGCCAGGGTTTCGCCCGGATGACCTGATTGAAATACTGAATGGAGAGTACATAATCCTCGAAATACAACGCATTCCGCCCGACGGCCAGCACGCGGTCGGTATTGACCTGCGCCGCCAGCGTCCATGTACACAACTGGAAAAGAAGGATAAGTACGGTCTTCTGCATTATTTTTTCACGGGTTTGACGCGATAGGAACACGCGGCGGAGCCTTTGATAATCGCGTTTAGCTTGCTTCTGTTCAATTGCCTGCGGATGGGCGAAATGCTGTCGATGAACACTTCCCCGTCCAGATGTTCGCACTCGTGCTGTACCACGCGGGCGGCGAAGCCTCCGAAGGTTTCCTCCTTCCATGCGCCGTTTTCGTCGCGGTAGCGGACGCGGACGCTGACGGCGCGCGCCACTTTCTCGTGGATGCCGGGAAAGCTCAGGCAGCCTTCTTCCAGCGCAGCGGTTTCCCGGCTTTTCTCAATGATTTCCGGGTTGATCATCACCCGCCTGAAGAGCCGGCATTCGGGATAATCCTTGCTCAGCGGGTCGGCGTCGATCACCAGCAGCCGGATCGGACGCCCGATCTGCGGAGCCGCCAGTCCGATTCCGTCGGCATTGTACATGGTTTCGAACATGTCGTCGATCAGCTGTTTCAAGCCGGGTTCCCGTTCATCTGCCGGTTCCGCCTTTTCCCGCAGTACGGGCTGGCCGTATGTATAAATAGGCAATATCATGTTTTCTTATATTTTACACTTTCCAAATAAGTCTGGAGGATGAAAACCGCACTCAGTTCGTCCGCCAGCGCCCTGTCCCGCCGTCTGGACTTTTTCAGTCCGCCGTCGAGCATGGCACGATGCGCCAGGACGGAAGTAAACCGCTCGTCGCAGTAGGCCACCGGGATGTCCGGCAACGCCCTGCGCAGCCGTTTCACAAAACCTTCCACATGCGTCAGGTTCTCCGACGGCTCATTGTTCATCTGTTTCGGATAACCCACCACAAATACGTCCACCGGCTCGCCCGACACGTAGTTTACCAGATACTCTACCGCTCTGCCGCTTGGCACGGTCGTCAAGCCGTTAGCTATTATCTGCAGGGTGTCGGTCGCTGCCAGT
Source organism: Tannerella sp. (assembly GCA_031263835.1). GTDB lineage: Bacteria > Bacteroidota > Bacteroidia > Bacteroidales > Tannerellaceae > Tannerella. The sequence goes on along the minus strand of JAISEZ010000206.1, from coordinate 1,266 downwards.
CCTGTCCGTTTTTGTCCGTAATCAATGGCTATAATTCGTCCCATGCGGGGACAAAGATAATACGACTATTCAAAGATTCAGCAAATGAAGGATTCAAAAATTCAAAAATTCCATTTCACCGGCTATTATGCTACCGTTCTGTCATGCGTCCCGGCGGGGTGAAACGGCGGGATGGAAAGAAAAGACAGGTAGCGGTTGGCGGCCTGGCGAATCAGGCTTTCGGCGAGGGTGTCCGGCGGCGTGAAGGAGTTCAGTTCGAGAGGCTGACGTTTGGATGCTGTCCGTTTCCACAGGCCGGCGACCCTGCCGTTTACGAGGATGACCGGACGGAATATCCCGTTGCTTGAGATGACGCCGGCGTAATTTTCGGCCGGGAGGACGGCCCCGCGCTCCCGATAGGCGATGATGTATTCGTCGAACGCCGGTAACAGATGAGCCTGCGCCGGCGTTTACCGTGTGCAGGCGACTGTGCTGGCCGGCCGGTAATATGTCAGCCCGTCCGTTTTCTCCGCGAACAGGTCTGCCTGCACGGCGTTGAGGCCGTTCTGCGCTTCCTTCTGCGACAGCCCCGACCACCATGCGAAATCCTGCAGCGTGGCGGGCGAATGGCTTGCAAAATAGATTCCGGCCAGCCGCGCCAGCGCTTCTTCCCGGTGCAGCGCGGGGGTTGGTGCGGCGCGCTCGTCCAGCAGGGCGTAAGTATGCGTTTTCCCTTTCATCCGTCCGCTGCAAACGATGCCTTCCACTTCGGCGCGCATCAGGAAATGCGTCAGTCGTGCCGCATCCGTCCGGATATTCGCGTTCTCCAGCATGTGGCCCACGTCTTCACGGGTGAGGTGGCGGTTCCCCTCCAGCGCTTTTTCAATCAGACGGCCGGTACGGGAATAGAGCGTTTCGGTGATTTCGAGGTCGCGGTCGCGGGAACGGGCGGAGGCTTTGATTCTGCCGGCTGACAGGGCCAGCATCCAGCGGATGTTTTCGGGTGTCACGAAGTGCCACGTCGGACGCATCACGTGGGTGCGGAGAACGTCTCCGCGGTTGAATGCTTCTTCCACCGCCGCTTCCGTGCTGTCCGGCAGACGCACGCCAATAGCCCATTTCGCCATACCGAAATCCTGCGCCTGCACGGCGCCTGCCCATGCCACCACTTCGGCAGGCGTTTTCAACCTGCTGCCGGAGAGTTGATGGCCCGTCAGCCGCAGGGCGGGGATGTTCATCTCTGTGTAGTCGGATTTCATCATCATCTGTTCATCTTCCTTTTATGCC
>JAISEZ010000079.1 GCA_031263835.1 Tannerella sp. | reverse complement strand
AGGTATTGTTTTTTTTCATATATTTGCACCGGAATTGGAACGCGTCATGTGGTGCGCGGTTTTTTTTTGCGCCCAAATGATTGAATATCAAAACTTGATTAATGAGGAAAGGACTATTGAGTACAACGGGGAATATACCGGTGCATAACAGGCAGGCAAGTCAAAATTGCGTGCAGGCTTGTGCTTTTCGTTATTTTAACCTCCGGATACTTGTTTTTGCAGGGCTGTTATTCGCGTTCATGATTCCGTCTCCACTTCGGGCGCAGCACAGAAATGCGGCTTTCGAGAGCTACATCAAGCGATACAGCCCTTTGGCCGTTCAGGAGGAAAAGAAACATCACATCCCGGCCAGTATCACGCTGGCGCAGGCGCTGCTGGAATCCGCCGCCGGACAGTCGGTACTGGCACAGCAGTCCAACAATCATTTCGGCATCAAGTGCCATGACGAATGGAAAGGCAAACGCTACTACAAAGACGCGGAAAAACCCAACGAGTGCTTCCGCAGATACAGCAGCGTGAAAGATTCGTACACGGACCATTCCCTGTTTTTGACCGGCCGTCCCCGGTATGAATCTCTTTTCCGGCTGAAAAGAGACGATTACGTTCGCTGGGCCAAAGGGTTGCAGAGCTGCGGATATGCCACCGACCGTCAATACGCGAACAAGTTAATCCGGCTGATTGAAACCTACCGGCTGTACCGTTACGACGGGAAAAAAGGGAAAGACGCCGTGTCGGAAGACGCCGGCAACGGGGGAGGGCTGTACGCGGTCGACAAACTCTACGGGTTGAAATACGTGGTAGCCGGCAGGGGCGATTCGTTTGAGCACCTCGCACAGGAACTGGACATGAAGGCCAAAAAGCTGGCGAAATACAATGATGCGCCGGTCGATTTCCTGCTCCGGCAGGGCGATTACATCTACCTCGAAAAGAAACGGAAAAAGGCTGTCAAGCCGCATCTCAACCATCAGGTGCAGGCCGGCGAATCCATGCATTCCATTTCGCAGCGCTACGGCATCCGGATGGAGAACCTGTACAAAATGAACCATAAGGACGAAGATTTCGTGCCGGAAGTGGGCGACATACTTAAACTCAGATAATCACCGTAAAAAAAGGGCTGCCATATAAATGAAAATGAAAGCGAAAAGACTGTTGCTGTTTACACTGAATATTCTGCTGGCGTATTCCGTACTCGGGAAATCGCCGGAAACCAAACCTGTGAAGGAGGCGGCGGCCAAAACGGCAGCCGTGATAAATCCCGCCTACGTGGACTACATCAATAACTATCGCACGCTGGCCATCCGGCAGCAGAAAAAATACAGAATTCCGGCCAGCGTCACGCTGGCGCAGGCCCTGCTGGAGTCGAACGGCGGACAAAGCTATCTCGCCCTGGCGGGCAACAATCACTTCGGCCTGAAGTCCACGGAATGGAAGGGACTCTCGATTTGCAAGTATGATGCGGGCGTATATGCCTGTTTCCGCAAGTATTTATATGTTTACAGTTCCTTTGAAGACCACTCCCGCTTCATCGCCGAGCGGCCGTTCTACCGTTCGCTTTTCAAGTTGAGCCTGACGGACTACAGGGCCTGGGCGACGGGACTGAACGAATGCGGGTATGCCAAAGACCCGCAATACGGCGCCAAGCTGATTCGGCTGATTGAGCAGTATCATCTGGATTACTACGACACCGCCGACGAGAACGACCCGCCCTATCCGCTGGACAGTACCGCCGCCGCGCCGGTTAAAACGCCGGCCAAACCGGCGGCAGCTAAACCGGCGGCAACCAAACCTGCGGCGACCAGACCGGCTGCAGCCAAACCGGCGACGGCCGCCAAAACACCCTCACCCGCAAAGAAATAATCCGCAGACAGATGAGCGAACGATACAACCTCCGCGGCGTCAGCGCATCCAAGGAAGACGTGCACAACGCCATCCGGCACATTGACAAAGGGCTTTATCCCGGCGCCTTTTGCAAAATCATTCCCGACCTGCTGGGCGGCGACCCGGACTGGTGCAACATCATGCACGCCGACGGCGCCGGCACGAAATCGGCGCTGGCCTACGTCTACTGGCGCGAGACCGGCGACCTGAGCGTATGGAAAGGCATTGCCCAGGACGCCCTGATTATGAACATCGACGACCTGCTGTGCGTCGGCGCCGTCGACAACATCCTGGTGTCGAGCACGATTGGCCGCAACAAACGGCTGATTCCCGGCGAGGTGATTGCAGCCCTTATCAGCGGTACGGAGGAACTGCTGGCCGAACTGCGCGGGCTGGGCGTCGGCGTGTATGCCACCGGCGGCGAAACGGCCGACGTGGGCGACCTGGTGCGCACCGTCATCGTGGACAGCACCGTCACCTGCCGCATGAAGCGCAGCGACGTGATTGACAACGCAAACATCCGTCCGGGCGATGCGATTGTGGGGCTGGCCTCCTTCGGACAGGCCACGTATGAAAAGACATACAACGGCGGCACGGGCAGCAACGGACTGACCTCCGCGCGCCATGACCTGTTTGACCGCTACCTGGCCGGAAAATATCCGGAAAGCTTTGACGCCGACCTGCCCGCCGACCTGGTGTACACCGGCCGGCTGCGCCTGACGGACGCCGTGGAAGGCCTGCCGGTGGATGCGGGGAAGCTGGCGCTTTCGCCCACCCGGACGTATGCGCCGGTGGTGAAGAAGCTGTTCGGCGTCCTGCCGCGTACCCGGATTCACGGGATGGTGCACTGTTCCGGCGGCGCACAGACGAAAATCCTCCATTTCGTTGACCGCCTGCGCATCGTAAAGGACAATCTTTTTTCCGTTCCGCCGCTCTTCCGCCTCATACAGGCGCAAAGCGGCGCACGCTGGGAAGAGATGTACCGGGTATTCAACATGGGACACCGGATGGAAATCTGCCTCGACCCCGCCGACGCCGCAACCGTGATAGACGTTTCACGCTCCTTCGGCATCGAGGCACAGGTCATCGGACA
>JAISEZ010000008.1 GCA_031263835.1 Tannerella sp. | reverse complement strand
CTTTCTGTTCGGAATGGTGTCCGGATTCCGTCCGTCCGGCTTCCGGCTACTCGGAATTCAGTTTGGATTCCGACTGTCCGGCTCCCGGACGTTCAGAATTTTCTTAACAGTCCGTCCGTCCGGCTCCCGGACGTTCAGAATTTTCTTAACATTCCGGCTGTCCGGCTCCCGGCTGTTCGGACTTTTCTTAACATTCCGTCCGTCCGGCTCCCGGCTGTTCGGAATTCAGTTCGGATTCCCTCCGGAAAGTTCCTTTCTGTTCGGAATTCAGTTTGGATTCCGTCCGGAAAGTTCCTTTCTGTAGCGGTTAGTGAGTAAGTATATTGGCCCCGACGCCTGCCTTCACTAACCATTAATCATTAACCATTAACCGTTAACCGTTAATCATTGGTTTACTGTTTCCAGAATCCCGGGAGCAGGAGTGTCAGCACTGTAAAGATTTCCAGGCGGCCGGTCACCATCAGGAAGGAATACGCCCACTTGGAAACGACCGGCAGGCTGTGAAAGTTCCCGTCCGCGTAGTTGCCCAGCGCCGGGCCGATGTTGCTGATGGCCGAGACCGTGACGCCGAGCGCCTCCTCGAAGACAAGTCCGTCGAGCAGGAAGATGGCGCAGCCGATGACCATCAATACCACGTAAACAAACGCAAACGTCTGTACCCGCTGCACGACGTGCGCGGGAATTACCTGCTCTCTCAGGCGGACGGATATGACGGCGTTGGGGTGCACCTGTTTCTTGAATTCGTTCAGCATGTTCTTGACCAGGATGAGGAAACGGCCGGTTTTCATGCCTCCGCTGGTGGAGCCGGCACAGCCGCAGACGGTCATGAGAAAGAGCGCGACAACGGTGAAAAACGAACCCCAGGTCGAAAAGTCGGCCGTCAGGAAACCGGTGGTGGAAATCAGGGACGTCACCTGAAAGAGCGACTTCCGGAAAATCAGCTCCACCTCCTCCCCGCCATGGAGGAAAAGCAGCCAGATGAAAGTAATCGCCACGGCCATCCCCGCGGTGGTGTAAAACCAGCGCAGTTCCGTGTTTCCCAGCGCCCGCTTCCACTGCCGCTTAATCAGGAAATACAGCAGCGTGATGTTGGTGGCGCTGAGGCACATGAAAAAACAGAGCAGGTATTCGATGCCGGGCGCGTGCCAGTAGTTGATGCCGCTGTTTTTCGTCGAGTAGCCCCCGGACGAGACCGTCGTCAGCGCATGGTTGACCGCGTCGAAAAGGTTCATCGGCCCGGCCCACAGGAGCAGGAACAGGAGAAGCGTAATGCCCAGGTAGATGCCGAAAAACCGCTTGGCTATCTGGGCCACGCGGGGCAGGAAGTGTTCGTGGGTAATGCCGGATATTTCCGCATCAAACATCTGCGAGGTCATTCCCCCGAAAGCCGGCATCAGGGCGACGGTGAACACGATGATGCCGATGCCGCCCTGCCACTGCGTCAGGCTGCGCCAGAAGAGGATGCCGTGCGGCAGCGACTCGACGTCGGTCAGGACGGTCGCGCCGGTGGTGGTGAAGCCGGACATGGTCTCGAAGTATGCGTCCGTGAAGTTCGGTACATAACCGCCGAGAAACAGGGGCATCATCCCGAAAAGGGAGAGCAGTATCCACGTCAGCGCGACGGTCAGCAGGCCTTCGCGCCGGCCAATCAGGTGTCTGTCCGCCCCGCGTCCGGCCAGCAGGAAAAGGCCGCCGGCGCCGAGCATGATGCCGTTTGAAATCAGCAGGGGACGCAGGTCCGTTTCCCGGTATCGCAGCGCCACGGCTACGGCCAGCAGCATGAAAACGCTTTCGAGGAGATGTATCCTTCCCAGCATCGTGCAGACGAATCGCAAATTTATCCGGGACATGGCGGGCGGGCTTATGCAAAGTACTTCTTCAGCTTGGTCATGGCCGAATTGAGGCAGAACACCATCACGTGGTCGTGTTCCCGAATCAGCGTGCTGCCTTCGATAATCATCGGCTTTCCGTCGCGAATCAGGCCGCCCAGCGTCAGGTCTTCCGGCAGTTTCAGGTCTTTCACCGGCTTTCGGGTGATATACGAGTCGGAACGCGCAATCAGCTCGGTCACATTGGCGTCGGCCAGCGTCAGGCACTTCACGTTCGACACGTCGGCGTTCAGCAGTATCTGGTAAATATGGCTGGCGGCTATCAGCTTCTTGTTGATGATGGCCCCGATGTCCAGCTTGATGGCCAGCGGGATGTAGTCAATGTTTTCCACCTGTGCAACGGTCTTGTACACGCCGAAGCGCTTGGCCGCCAGACAGGCCAGGATGTTGGAGCTGGCATTGTCCGTCAGGGCGATAAAGGCCTGGGCGTGCATGATGCCCTCCTGCCGCAGCAGGTCCGTATCGCGGGCGTCTCCGTTAATAATCATCACGTTGTCCGGGAGCGTCTCGGAGAGGACGATGCTCTTGTCGCGACTGGTTTCGAAGATTTTAATCTGGATATGGTCGGGCAGGTACTGTGCGGCGCGAATGGCAATCCGGCTGCCGCCCATGATGATGATGCTCTTCACGTCGGGATTGTCCTTGCCCGTCAGCGCGCGCACTTCATTTTCGCAGTCCCCGGTTGTGCTGATGAATATCAGGTCTTCCGGCCTGACGCAGTCCTGACCGCGCGGGATAATCATCTCATTCTCGCGCTGTATGGCCACGATGTGGTAGCGCCGCTGGCTGGAGGTGCCCAGCTCCGTCAGCTGCCGGTTGACGATGGCGGCGTTTTCGCGCACCTTGACGCCAATCAGCACCAGTGCGCCGCCGAACAGTTCCCAGTACTGGCGCGTCCAGGGCTTCTTGATGGAGGTGACGATTTCCCTGGCGGCCAGCATTTCGGGGTATATCATGGAACTGACGCCGATTTTTTCGAACAGTTCCCGGTTGCCGGGGAGCAGGTATTCGTAATTGTTGATGCGGGCGAATGTTTTCTTTGCGCCCAGATTGGAGGCCAGCATACAGGAGGTGATGTTCATGGCTTCTTCGGGCGTGACGCTGACGAAGAGGTCGGCCTGTTTGACGCGGGCCTTTTCCAGGTCGGCAGGCGAAATCGGATTGCCCGTAATCGGCAGGATTTCGACGCCCGAACGGGAGAAAAAGGCGAGCCGTTCATCGTTTTCATCCATGACGGTGATGTCGTGCTGTTCCAGCGACAGCATTTTGGCCAGATGCGTACCGACTTCTCCCGCGCCGGCAATCACTACTTTCATAGCATCACATTGATGATGGATAAAGGAATAAAAGGCCCCCGGGCGGACGGTTCGCGGAACGGCGCCGTCCGGCGGTCGGGCAGCGAGGCCAGCGTTTTAATCTCCTCCGCAATCGCGGCCGCATTCATGCCGCACAGCCGGTAAAGCTCCCGGATGCTGCCGTGTTCGATAAACCGGTCGGGCACGCCGATGCGTTTCACGCAGACCGCATAGCCGTTTCCGGACATGAATTCCATGACGGCGCTCCCGAAGCCGCCGGTGATGACGCCGTTTTCGACCGTGACCACCCGCGAAAAGCGCTGTCCCACCTCGTGCAGGATTTCCTCGTCCATCGGCTTGAGGTATATCATGTCGTAATGAGCGACGGAGAGGCCGTCCGCTTCAAGCAGGTCAATGGCTTTCGCGGCCTCGTTGCCAATCGGCCCGATGGAGAGCACGGCCACCTGCGCGCCTTCCCGCAGCTTCCGTCCCCTGCCCGGCGGCAGGAGCTGCATTTTGTTTTGCCAGTGCGTCAGCTCCCCCTTCCCGCGCGGGTAACGAATCACGAACGGGCCGGAAGCCGTATGATAGCCGGTGTACATCAGGTTGCGCAAATCCCGTTCGTTCAGCGGCGAAGCAATCGTCAGGCCGGGCACCGGACGCAGGCAGGCCAGGTCAAACACCCCGTGATGCGTGGCGCCGTCCTCGCCGACCAGTCCGGCGCGGTCCAGACACAGGACAAGGTGCAGTTTCTGCAGCGCCGCGTCGTGAATCACCTGGTCATAGGCGCGCTGCATGAAAGAGGAGTAGATGTTGCAGAACGGAATCAAACCCTCCCGGGCCAGTCCGGCGGAGAAGGTGACGGCATGTCCTTCGGCGATTCCGACGTCGAAAGCGCGTTTGGGAAAGGCCTTCATCAGGAAGTTCATGGAACAGCCCGTCGGCATGGCCGGCGTGACGCCAACCACCCGTTCGTCCATTTCGGCCAGTTCCACCAGCGTGTGTCCGAAGACGTCCTGATAAAACGGCGGTTCATCGTTCCGCTGCGGCCGGATACGCTCGCCGGTTTCCTTGTTGAACCTGCCGGGCGCGTGCCATTCGGTGGCCAGTTCTTCGGCCGGCCTGAAGCCTTTGCCTTTCGTCGTCTTGATATGCAGCAGCTTCGGCCCCTGCATGTCCTTGATGTCGTTCAGCTTTTGAACCAAATCCGTCACATTGTGTCCGTTGACCGGCCCGAAATAGCGGATGCTGAATCCCTCGAACAGGTTATGCTGGCGGTTAATCAGCGCTTTCAGGCTGTTGTTGAAGCGGAGGATGTTTTCCCGGCGGTTTTCGGAAATCAGGTTCATTCGCCGCAGCTGCCTGTAAACGTGGTAGCGGAGTGTGTTATAGGCCTGGCTGGTCGTGATGTTCACCAGATACTGGCTTAATCCGCCCACACTCTGGTCGATGGCCATGTCATTGTCATTTAATACAATCAGCAGATTGTTGGGGTTGATGGACGCGTTGTTCAGCCCTTCGTAGGCCAGTCCGCCCGTCATGGCGCCGTCGCCAATCACGGCCACCACATGCCGGTCGGCCCGGTTTTCCAGCTGAAAGGCGACCGACATGCCCAGCGCTGCGGAGATGGAATTGGAGGCATGACCGGCGATAAAGGCATCGTATTCGCTCTCGGCCGGGTTCGGAAATCCGCTGATACCCTTGAACCTGCGGAGCGTCTGAAAGGCGTCTCTCCTGCCGGTCAGGATTTTGTGTCCGTAGGCCTGATGGCCGACGTCCCAGACAATCCGGTCGTCCGGCGTATTGAACACATAATGCAGCGCCACCGTCAGTTCCACTGTCCCCAGGCTCGCGCCCAGGTGCCCCGGATTCTCGGACAGGACGTCAATGATGTACTGGCGTAATTCCGCGCAAACGTGTTCCAACCGCCCCACCGGCAATTTGCGCAAATCGGCCGGGCTGTCGATGTACTTTAAATACTCCTGTTTACAGGTAACCATCGCTCAATTTTTCCGCAAAGATAGGTATTTTTTAGTGATTAGTGGTTTGTGATGAGTGGTCAGTGGTGCATTTCGAAATGTCGCATCTACCATCCAAAGATTCAAAATTGCATGCTCACGCAAATCAAACGGGATACATAAAGGAAAGAAGGCGAGAGAGATACTTTTAAAAATGTTTTCCGTTTTTGTAAAGGGCGCTTTCACGCTGCTGTAAAGGCTGCTTTTATGCCTGCATAAAAGGTGCTTTTACGCAGGCATAAAAGCAGCCTTTACAACTTCTTTGTTTACATGCTCCGCAGATTGTGGCCGGCGGTCATGAAAATCCCGCTTTTCAAGTTGCCGCGTTTCAAAAAAAGATGCCCTCCCATTTCTGGTGGGAAGGTCATCTAATTGGTCATTGTGACCATCAAAGGT
>JAISEZ010000160.1 GCA_031263835.1 Tannerella sp. | reverse complement strand
GAATACGTGGACGAATGGGCTGCCGCCGGCCGGAAGAATATTTTCGGCGAGACGGTGCTGGTACAGGAAATGCAGTCGGAAGCCGGCGCTGCCGGAGCGGTGCACGGCTCGCTGCAGGCCGGCGCCCTGACGACGACCTACACGGCGTCGCAGGGTTTGCTGCTGATGATTCCGAACATGTACAAGATTGCGGGCGAACTGTTGCCCTGCGTGTTTCATGTTTCGGCGCGTACGATAGCCTCTCATGCGCTGTCTATTTTCGGCGACCATCAGGACGTGATGGCTTGCCGGCAAACGGGCTTTGCCATGCTGGCCGAAGGCTCCGTACAGGAAGTGATGGATTTGGCGGCCGTGGCACACCTGTCGACCGTCAAGTCGCGCGTGCCGTTCGTGAACTTCTTCGACGGCTTCCGTACTTCGCACGAAGTACAGAAAATCGAGGTATTGGAGGATACGCAGCTGGCGTCGCTGATTGACCGGAAGGCGCTGGCCGGGTTCCGCGCCCGCGCGCTGAATCCGGAGCAGCCCGTCGCCCGCGGCATGGCGGAGAACCCCGACACGTTCTTCCAGCACCGCGAGGCATGTAACGCTTACTACGACGCCGTGCCCGCGATTGTGGAGGAATACATGAACGAACTCTCGGCCATCACCGGCCGCAGGTATGGACTGTTTGACTACTACGGCGCCAACGACGCCGAGCGCGTGATTATTGCCATGGGCGCCGTGACGGAAGCCGCGCGCGAGGCCGTTGACTACCTGACGGCCAGAGGCGAGAAGGTCGGGCTGGTAGCCGTTCATTTGTACCGTCCCTTTTCGGCGAAGCATTTCCTTGCAGCCGTACCCGCGACGGCCAAACGCATCGCCGTGCTCGACCGCACCAAGGAACCGGGCGCCAACGGCGAACCGCTCTATCTGGACGTGAAGGACTGTTTCTACGGACAGCCGGACGCCCCGCTGATTGTCGGCGGACGCTACGGCCTCTCGTCCAAGGACACGACGCCGGCGCAGGTGCTGGCCGTTTTCGAGAACCTGTCGATGGCGATGCCGAAGAACCGTTTCACCATCGGCATTGTGGACGACGTGACGTTCACCTCGCTTCCGCAGAAGGAAGAAATCGCCATGGGCGGCGAGGGGCTGTACGAAGCGAAGTTCTACGGTCTGGGCGCCGACGGCACGGTCGGGGCAAACAAGAACTCCATCAAGATTATCGGCGACAATACGGACAAGTACTGTCAGGCTTATTTCTCGTACGACTCCAAGAAATCGGGCGGTTTCACCTGTTCGCACCTGCGTTTCGGCGACGCGCCGATTCGTTCGACCTATCTGGTGAACACGCCGAACTTCGTCGCCTGCCACGTACAGGCTTACCTCCGGATGTACGACGTGACGAAGGGGCTGCGTCCGAACGGCACCTTCCTGCTGAACACCATATGGGAAGGCGACCGGCTGGCGCAGCATCTGCCCAACCGCGTAAAACGCTATTTCGCACAGAAGAACATCTCCGTTTACTGCATCAATGCCACCCAGATTGCGCAGGAAATCGGCCTGGGCAACCGTACCAACACCATCCTGCAATCGGCCTTCTTCCGCATCACGGAGGTGATTCCCGTAAACCTTGCCATCGAACAGATGAAGAAGTTTATCGTAAAATCATACGGCAACAAGGGCGAAGACGTGGTCAACAAGAACTATGCAGCCGTTGACCGCGGCGGCGAATACAGCCGGCTGACGGTTGACCCGGCGTGGGCGACGCTGCCCGACGACGGGGCAACACCGAACAGCGACCCGGCCTTTATCAACGACGTTGTCCGTCCGATTAACGCGCAGGACGGCGACCTGCTGCCCGTATCGGCCTTTGCCTCCAGCCAGGACGGCACCTGGGCGCAGGGCACCGCCCGGTACGAGAAACGCGGCGTTGCGGCCTTCGTCCCGGCATGGAACATGAACAACTGTATCCAGTGCAACCAGTGCGCCTACGTCTGTCCCCATGCCTCCATCCGTCCCTTCGTGCTCGACGCCGGAGAGAAGGCCGGAGCCGCGTTCGACACGCTGGAGATGAAGGCGCCGGTCGCCATGAAGGGCATGGCTTTCCGCATACAGGTCGATGTGCTCGACTGTCTGGGCTGCGGCAACTGCGCCGACATCTGTCCCGGGTTCAAGGGCGCGAAGGCGCTGGAGATGCAGCCCCTGGAATCGCAGCAGTCCGAAGCGGACAACTGGAACTACTGCGCGGAACAGGTGAAGACGAAACAGCAGCTGGTCGACGTCAAGCTGAACGTGAAGAACTCGCAGTTTGCCACGCCGCTGTTTGAATTTTCGGGCGCCTGCTCCGGCTGCGGCGAGACGCCCTACGTGAAGCTGCTCACCCAGCTGTTCGGCGACCGCCAGATGATTTCCAACGCCACCGGCTGTTCCTCCATCTATTCCGGTTCGATACCCTCCACGCCCTACGCGACCAACGCCAGGGGACAAGGCCCGGCATGGGCCAACTCGCTGTTCGAGGACTTCTGCGAATTTGGTCTGGGGATGGAACTGGCGAATGAAAAGATGCGCGAGCGCGCTGTGGAAAAAACAAAGGCGCTGATAGCCATCGAATGGACGCAGCAAAGGGTGAAAGAGGCGGCACAGGCATGGCTTGACAGCAGGAACGACAGCGGCACGGCAGGCAGGAAAGCTGCGGATGACTACGCGGCCGCGCTCGAATGGGGCATTGCTTCGGTTGATGAAACGATTGCCTATTGTGAAAATGCGGGAGCAGAACAGGCCGAATTGCTCGCACAGATGAAAGCCCTGAAAGCGGCCGGTGCAACCGATTGTCCGTGTCCCGCCTGCACGCTCTGCAAGGAACTTCTGGAACTGAAACAGTATTTCGTGAAACGTTCGCAGTGGATTATCGGCGGCGACGGCGCATCGTACGACATCGGATACGGCGGTCTCGACCACGTCATCGCGTCCGGCAAGAACGTCAACATTCTGGTGCTGGATACGGAAGTCTATTCCAACACCGGCGGTCAGTCGTCCAAGGCCACGCCGGTAGGCGCCATTGCCAAGTTTGCCGCCGCCGGCAAGCGCGTGCGCAAGAAAGACCTCGGTCTGATGGCCACCACCTACGGCTACGTTTACGTCGCGCAGATAGCGATGGGCGCCGACCAGGGACAGACGCTCAAGGCCATCCGCGAAGCCGAAGCCTACGACGGCCCGTCGCTCGTCATCGCCTACGCCCCCTGCATCAACCACGGTCTGCGCAAGGGCATGGGCAAGAGTCAGCAGGAAGAGGCCGACGCCGTCAAGTGCGGCTACTGGCACCTGTGGCGTTACAACCCGTCGCTCGAAGCCGAAGGCAAAAACCCCTTCACGCTCGACGGCAAGGAACCGGACTGGACACGTTTTCAGGATTTCCTGCAGAATGAAGTACGTTTCTCGTCCGTCGCCAAGCAGTACCCGTCCGAAGCCGCCGAGCTGTTCCGCGCCGCCGAAGAAAATGCGCAGTGGCGCTACAACAACTACAAACGCCTGGCCGCACAGGAATGGAAGTAAAGAATTGAGAATGGAGAATGGAGAATGGAGAATGAAAGCTTTTTTGTTCTCCATTTTTTTTGCAGTAACGGCTAAGGGCTGAAAGCCCGATATAACCCAGCCCAACGGCAACGCCCTGGGGTAATGCGACATTTTGAATTGCATCCGTGTGCCCGTCCATAACCCGGGGCGTTGCCACCGGGCTGGGATATGCCGGGCTTTCAGCCCTGCGTCGCTACTGTTGATTCGCATGAAACAGGAATGTATGTCTTGAAAATTCCTGAAATCATGACATTTGCGGATTCCCTAAAATGATTTTCGGGCTCCCGCATGCCCCGGGTTGATGCCCGCCAATCGCGTGCGGGCTCCCGCACGCCCTGGGTTGACGCCCGCCAATCGCGCGTGGGCTCCCGCATGCCCCGGGTTGACGCCCGCCAATCACGCGCGGGCTCCCGCACGCCCCGGGTTGACGCCCTCCACTCGCGCGTGGGCTCCCGCGCGCCCCGGGTTGACGCCCGCCACTCGCGCGCGGGCTCCCGCGCGCCCCGGGTTGACGCCCGCCAATTGTGCGCAGGCTCCCGCAAGGCCAGGGAGGCTGAAAGCCCTTCAGTTGACGGCATGGGCCGCTCGCCTTTGAATCTTTGAAACACAAAAAAAAAGGAGAAGAGGTATTTCTCCTTTCTCCTTTTTCCTTCGTTGAAATAATGTAAATAAGCGGGGATATTACTGTACCCCGATCTTGTACGTCTTTCCGTTGAGTTTGACAAAGTGGAATCCCGGGGGCAGCGAGGTGCGGGCCGTCTGACCGGCGGCTACCGGCACACTCCCTACCAGCGCTCCCGTCAGCGTGTAGATCTGCGCTTCGCCCGGGGCGGTGGACTGGATGTAAACCTCCCCTTCCGACGTCCATACGCGCGTCACTTCCACGTATTCGTTGTCAACGCTCGACAGTTCTTCGCCGTTCACCCGGATGATGACCTTGATATTCTCGCGAACGGCCGGAATGCGTACCTGGAACGTGCCGTCCGTCTCCTTCGTGATAAAGACCTCGTCGGGCGACATCACACGCGTGGTCGACACTTCCGGCGTGAACTCCGCATACGGGCCGGTCAGCTTGATCGTAAACCGGAAATCTTTGCCGCTTTCCACGTAGTGCGTGCCGTTGAGCGGGTCGGTCACCGCAAAGGCGTAGGCCGGCAGTTCCACTTCGCGACTCGGCATGCCGTTTTCC
>JAISEZ010000310.1 GCA_031263835.1 Tannerella sp. | reverse complement strand
GCCAATCGTCATCGGGCCGGAGAGGTGCATCTCCACCTCCCGGATACGGTTCCGGTCGGCATACCAGGGTGGCCGCCGGTCATCGTCATAATTCGGTATGACGCCCTCGCCGGCCAGGTGGAGTGTGCCGCCGCTCAGCCACGCGGAAAGACGGGTATCTCCCGCCTTCAAATCAATATTCTTCTCTGTCATTTTCAATAATTCAAAAATTCAATAATTCAATGATTCAAAAATTCAATGTTCCCGTACTATACTGCCCGCGGCATGTTTTTGTGTATGGACGGAAAAGTGGAGCGTTGAAAACCGGAAGTTGAAGTCTGCATCGGTGCATCTCCCTGCTTTTGAAGCAAGCCTCCCGCAGGCACAGGACACCCTTTTCTACAAACGGTTATATCACAAGCCTTGGCCCTTCCCCACATCAGGATTTGTTTACATTCGCTCACAAACGGGCCTGACGCCCGCTTCGTCGCAAAAAGAGGATGGAATATAGCCCGTTGCATAATCAAAGTTTATTTCTTTCAGAAAAATAATTTGTTTGTTGATGACGGCAAAAATAAAGGCTTTTTTTCGGGCAACCAAATAAAATGGGGTGTTTTTTTTAAAAATTCCGGCGAAAGAAATTTGTGAATTATAGAGCAGGAAAGATGGATTGGGAGCAGTAATAGAATTATGAATTATGCGAATCAGCAGTTAGTAGTTATACTGCGCGCGGAATGGTTTTGGCCCGTCAGGGCATTCATCGCTATGGATATGATTCCCCTGACGGGAAATAACAGATGAGCGGCATGGTTTTGTGCATTCCGGGCCGCGCCGGATGGCGTCTCACATGGATAACCCCGTGCAAGCCCGAGCGAAGTGAAAGGGGGCTGCCCGGAGTAAGGACGGTGCCTCGCAGCCGGAACTGCGCAGCAGTAGAGACGCGGCGAGCCACGTCTCTACAGTTGCCTGAAAGGCACTATTTTTCATAACCGGCGGTCGGCGACCGCCGGGAAATCACACGGCCCCGCCTGCTGTCTGAAAGGCAGGACGCAGCGCCGGTCTGCCGTGTCCTGTCTGTTGGATAATTTCGCTATCTTTGCCGAAGTTTTTTTTGAAATGAAACGAGATGTCGATAAAAACATATATTCAGGAAAACAGAGAACCGTTCCTGGCGGAATGGTTTGAGTTGTTGCGGATTCCGTCCGTCAGTTCGCAGCAGGCGCATCAGGCGGACATGCATGCCTGTGCCGCGCTGGTGCGGGACATGCTGCTGGTTTCGGGCGCAGACCGGGCCGAAGTGATGCCGACGGCCGGCAACCCGGTCGTTTACGGCGAACGCCTGCTCTCGCCGGACGCGCCTACCGTGCTGGTGTACGGCCATTACGATGTAATGCCGCCCGAACCGCTGGAACTGTGGGACGGTGACCCGTTCGAACCGGTGATACGCGACGGCGCCGTCCGGGCGCGGGGTGCAGACGACGACAAGGGTCAGCTGACGATTCAGCTGAAAGGCTTTCAAACCGCTTTGCGGGAAGGGCTGGTTGGCTGCAATGTGAAATTCATCGTCGAGGGCGAGGAAGAAACCGGTTCGGCTCATCTGGCGCCGTTCTGCGAAGCGCATCGCGACCTGCTGCAGGCCGACGTGATACTGGTTTCGGATACAAGCATGTACAGCGAGGACGTGCCCTCGCTGACCACCGGCCTGCGCGGCCTGTCCTACTGGGAAATTGAGGTGACGGGGCCGAACCGCGACCTGCATTCCGGCCATTTCGGGGGCGCCGTTGCCAATCCCGTCAATGTCCTGTGCCGTTTGCTGGCGGACGTGACGGACAGTAACGGACGGATTACGGTTCCGCATTTTTATGACGATGTGCAGGAACTTTCGCCCGAAGAAAGGGAAATGATGGCGCAGGCGCCGTTCGACGAAACGAAATACCGGCAGGCGATTGGCGTGGAGGCTCTTTGCGGCGAGGCCGGCTATTCGACGCTGGAGCGGAACAGCTGCCGTCCGTCGTTCGACGTGTGCGGCATCCGGGGCGGCTACACGGGCGAGGGCGCCAAAACGGTACTGCCCTCAAAGGCGTATGCCAAAGTCTCCTGCCGGCTGGTGCCCCGTCAGGACGCCGCACGCATCACGCAGCTGTTTATGGATTACCTGACCGCCGCGGCGCCCGACTGCGTAAAGCTGCAGGTGACTCACTGCCACAGCGGACAGGCCTACGTCTGCCCCATTGACCTGCCGGCCTACCGGGCAGCCGAACGGGCGTTTACGGTGGCTTTCGGGAAAAAGCCGCTGGCCATGCGCCGCGGCGGAAGCATCCCGATTGTTCCGGCCTTTGAGCGGATACTCGGCATCAAGACGGTGCTGATGGGCTTCGGTCTGGAAAGCCATGCCATTCACTCGCCCAACGAACATTTCGGCCTGGAACGCTTCTACACCGGCATCGAAGCCGTGGCGGAGTTTTACAGGCACTGGCGCTAACCTCAAAAAACGCGAAAGGTTTTGGAAATACTGATACAGTCGGTCGCATTAAACGGCGTCTCCACGGATATTCACATTGCGGGAAACCGTATCCGGCGCATTGCCCCGGCCATCGACGCGCCGGGCGCCACGGTCATCGACGGACGTCGCAGGGCGGTGATTCCCGGCCTGATGAATATGCACACGCACGCGGCCATGACGCTGTTTCGCGGTTTCGCCGACGACATGCCGCTGATGCCCTGGCTCCGCGAAAAGATATGGCCGAACGAGGCCCGGCTGACGGAGGAGGATGTTTACCGGGGCGCCAAACTGGCCTGTATGGAAATGATTCGGAGCGGGACGACGACGTTTTTCGACATGTACTATCACCTGGATGCCACCTGTGCCGCCGTCGAGGAGACGGGACTGCGCGCCGTGCTTTCGGAAGCCTGTTTCGACCGTTTCCGGCCGGAGCAGGCGGAAAAAACCCGTCAGCGGATTACCGCCCGCTTTCATTCCTCTGCACCCCGTAACCCGCGTATCCGGCTGGCGCTGGGGCCACATGCCATCTACACCGTCTCCGGCGAGCTGCTGCAGTGGGCGCACGCCTTTGCCGAAGCGCACGACCTGCCGATTCAGATACACCTGGCCGAAACGGAAAACGAAGTGGAACAGTGCCGTACGCGCTTCGGCACGACGCCCGTCCGCTACCTGCACCGGCTGGGCGTACTGTCTCCGCGGTGGTCGCTGGCGCACGTGCTGCACGTGGACGAAGAAGAAATTGCGCTGCTGGCGGAACACGGCGTGAAAGTGGTTCACAATCCGGCGTCCAACATGAAACTGGCTTCGGGCTACCGGTTTAAATACAGGGAAATGCGCGAAGCCGGCGTGACGGTCGGACTGGGTACGGACGGCTGTTCGTCGTCCAACAGCCTGGACATGGTGGAGGTGATGAAACTGGCCTCCCTGCTGGGCAAGGCGTGGCGGAACGACCCGGAAGCGCTGCCCTGCGAAGAGATGCTGTATGCCGCGACGGAGGCCGGAGCCAAAATTGCCGGATTCGACGCGGGACGTATCGCGGAAGGCTGTCTGGCCGACCTTTGCCTGATAGACCTGGCGATGCCCGTCTTCACGCCGAACTTCCATTTCGTATCGAATCTCGTTTTTGCGGCCAACGGCAGTTGTGTCGACACCGTCATCTGCGACGGGAAAATCCTGATGCAGCACCGCAGCATCCCCGGCGAAGAGGATATCCTCGAACAGGCCGCCAGAGCGGCATACGATTTGATGCGCCGGTAAAG
>JAISEZ010000258.1 GCA_031263835.1 Tannerella sp. | reverse complement strand
GACGCAAACGGACCTACCGCCTGGGCGACGCGGTCACAATCAAGGTCGTCCACGCCAACCTCGAACGGAAACAGCTGGACTTCACACTGGCAGAATAGAAAACAATGGTTAGTGGTTAACGGTTAATGATTAATGGTTTGTGGCTATTAATGAGTGATTTTGGAAACACGCCGGCATCCGGCGAACGGCCGTTATAATCTTTCGTCAGAAGCCATGTTTTTTCATCAGAAGACATGTTCTTTCGTCAGAAGACATATTCTTTCGCCAGAAGACATGTTCTTTCGTCAGAAGACATGTTCTTTCGTCAGAAGACATGTTCTTTCGTCAGAAAACATGTTCTTTCGTCAGAAGACATGTTCTTTCGTCGGAAGACATGTTCTTTCGTCGGAAGACATGTTCTTTCGTCGGAAGACATGTTCTTTCGCCAGAAGACATGTTCTTTCGCCAGAAAACATGTTTTTTCGCGGGAGATTATAACCGTTTGCCGGATGCCATCCTGTTTCCAAAAAATGCACCCCTTTTCCCTTCCGGATTTGGATTTTCGCATAATATGCCGTATATTTGCGCCCAATTTAATTTGCAGGTAAGTTGAAACGGGTACTGTCCACAGGATTTATTGTAGTGTCCACGCTGTTATTGCTGGCATCTACGTTTGTGCCGCATCACCACCATTACGACCGGATATTCTGTCTCGTGATGGAGCGCTGCGAGCAGGACGGCATGCTCAACGACGAACATACGGGACATAATCATTCTTCCGACGGAGAAATGTTCTGTATCCTCAAAACGAAATACGTCGTTTCCGAAGTCAGGAACGAAATCAAATGCAAAATCGTTCCGTGCGACCGCAGTCACACGTTTAATCAATTTTCGCCTGTTTACCTCCGGACAAACGAATCGGCTGTCAATGCACAACCGTTATTCGCCGGGCTACTTCCATACGGAGACGGCGCCGTCTTCTATTCATCCGTCCTTTTAAACAGCTTCAACGGCTTACGCGCTCCTCCCGCTCTTTCCTGATTGAGAAACGCGGAAACATAAGCCAATAAGAGAATGAGGCAATGAGGCAATAAGCCAATGTGAAAATGAAATGACACATTGACATATTCCCACATTCCCACATTAAATATATATTGATATATTGGCCTGTTTTCAAAGCCAACGTGAAAATGAATTCCCACATTGGCATATTCTCACATTATCACATTCTCACATTATTATTATTACGTATCAATATCAAGAAAGGAAAAAAATGAAAACAGATATTATATGCGCCTGTTTGTTGATGATTAATCTGGCCGGATGTGCCGGCGAAGGTCACTCACATGAAACAGGCCGGGAAACCGAAGAACATTCGGACGAAATCCACTTTTCCCGCGAACAGGCCGAAGCGGTGGGTTTAAAAGTAGAAACCGTGGCACGGGGAACGTTCAGCTGGGTGATTAAGACCGGCGGAGAAATCCTGTCGCCGCAGGGCGGAGAGGTCACGCTTGCGGCCACGGCCAACGGGATTGTTTCCTTCGCAAACCCCTCCATTACCGACGGTACGGCGGTGAAGTCCGGCGAGACGATTGTCCGTATTGCTGCGGGCAATCTGCCGGAAGGCGACCCCGGCGTGAAAGCGAAAATCGCTTATGAAACGGCGCTGAAGGAATACCGCCGGGCGGAAGAGCTGGTCAGGGAACAGATTATCTCGGCGAAGGAATTTGAACAGACGCGCCTGCGCTATGAAACGGCCAAAACCGTCTATGAAGCGCAGGCCGCAGGCCATTCCCCGGAAGGCGTCCGGGTGACGACGCCCATCGGCGGATTTATCAGGCAGCGGCTGGTCGGACAGGGCGAATACGTGGCCGTGGGGCAGCCCGTGGCCGTTATTTCGCAGAGCCGGCGTTTGCAGTTGAAGGTGGACGTCCCGGGGAAATATTACCGGGAACTCCGGCGCGTCCGCAGCGCCAACTTCAAAATGTCCGGCGACGATACGCTGTACAAGCTGTCCGGCATGAACGGCCGCCTGCTGTCGTTCGGAAAGGCGGCGGGGCCGTCGTCCTTCTATGTCCCCGTCACGTTCGAGTTTGACAATACGGGCGATTTCCTGCCCGGCGCCTTTTCGGAAGTGTACCTGATTGCCGAACCGCAGGAACAGGTGATTACCGTTCCCGTTTCGGCCGTCACGGAGGAGCAGGGACTCTATTTCGTCTATCTCCGGCTGGATGAGGAAGGCTACATGCGTCGGGAGGTGACGCTCGGCGCAAGCGACGGGGAACGGATACTGGCGCTCGACGGACTGAAAGAGGGTGACGCGCTGGTGACGGAGGGCGCGTATCAGCTGAAGCTGGCGGCCGCGACAGGCATGATTCCCGAAGGTGAAGCTCATAATCATTGATGTATTATTTCTCATTCGATTAAAATGCTGAACAGAATCATCAAATTTTCGCTGGACAACCGGCTGGTTGTCCTGATTGGAGCGGCGCTGCTGACCGTTGCCGGCGTATATACCGCGACGGATATGGAAGTGGACGTCTTTCCCGACCTGAACGCCCCCACGGTCGTCGTCATGACGGAGGCCAGCGGCATGGCGCCGGAAGAAGTGGAACGGCTTGTCACCTTTCCGGTGGAGACAGCGCTGAACGGAGCGACGGACGTCCGCCGCGTGCGTTCGTCGTCCACGACCGGATTTTCCGTCGCGTGGGTCGAATTTAACTGGGGAACGGATATTTACCGCGCCCGTCAGATTGTATCGGAAAAACTGGCTGTCGTGGGCGAAGCGCTGCCGCCGGGCGTGGGCAATCCGACGCTGGGGCCGCAGTCGTCCATCCTGGGCGAGGTGCTGATTATCGGTCTGACGACCGACACGACGTCGCTGCAGGACTTGCGGACGCTGGCCGACTGGACGGTTCGTCCGAGGCTGCTTGCTACGGGTGGCGTGGCGCAGGTGAGCGTGATTGGCGGCGACATCAGGGAGTACCAGATTTTGCTGAATCCCGCCAGAATGAAACATTTCGGCGTGGGACTGGACGAGGCGCTCAACGCCGTGAAGGAGATGAACCGCAATGCTTCGGGCGGCGTGCTGTATGAGTACGGCAACGAGTATATCATCCGCGGCATGATTGCAACGAACGACGTTTCGGCGCTGGCCGGGACGGTCGTCAGGCGGGCCGGAAACGCGTCCGTTTTGCTGGACGACATTGCCGAGGTAAAGACGGGAAACAGGGCGCCCCGGCTGGGCGTCGCGTCCAACGACGGCAAGCCGGCCGTGCTGATGACCGTCACCAAGCAGCCGGAGGTCAACACGCTCAAGCTGACGGCGAAGCTGGAAGACGCCCTGGCTGGCCTGCAGCGCACGCTTCCCGGAGACGTGCGTGTCTCTACGGATATTTTCCGCCAGTCGCGTTTCATCGAAAGCGCCATCAGCAACGTGCAGAAGTCGCTCTACGAAGGCAGTATTTTTGTGGTCATCGTGCTGTTTCTCTTTCTGATGAATGTGCGTACCACCGTGATTTCCCTGGTTGCCATTCCGCTCTCGCTGCTGGTGTCCATCATCACCCTGAAAACAATGGGACTGACGCTGAACACCATGAGTCTGGGAGGCATGGCGATTTCCATCGGCGCGCTGGTGGACGACGCCATTGTCGATGTTGAAAACGTGTATAAACGCCTCCGTGAAAACCGGCAGAAGCCGCCGGACGAACGAAAGGCGTTGAAGGCGGTCGTTTTCGAAGCTTCGAAGGAGGTGCGGATGCCTATCCTGAACTCGACGCTAATCATCATTGCCGGTTTTGTACCGTTGTTTTTCCTGCCGGGAATGGAAGGCCGGATGCTGGCCCCGCTGGGGATTACGTTCATTGTGGCGCTGTTTGCCTCGACCGTTGTGGCGCTCACGCTGACGCCCGTGCTGTGCAGCTATCTGCTGGGCCGGGAACGGAAGAAGACGTCCGGCCGGTTCCGCCTGCTCGCTTCCCCGGACGGGGAACCGTTTTTGATTCGTCACATGAAGAAGGGATACGGCAGGGCGCTGGAATGGACGCTGTGTCACAAGCGAAGCGTACTGGCGGGGACGGGCGTCGCCCTGGCTGCAACCCTTGCCATGTTCTTCACGCTGGGGCGGAGTTTCCTGCCGCCGTTCAACGAAGGCTCGTTTACCGTCAAGGTGAGCACGCTTCCGGGTATTTCGCTGGAAGAGTCGGACAGGATTGGCCGTCTTGCGGAAACGCTGCTGCTCGACGTGCCGGAGATTCAAACCGTCGGACGCAAAACCGGACGCGCCGAACTGGACGAACATTCCTTCGGCGTGAACGTGTCGGAGATTGAGGCGCCCTTTGTGACCGGCAGGCGTTCCAAAGAAGCGCTCATGGCGGAGGTGAGGGAAAAGCTGGCGGTGATACCCGGAGCCAACATTGAAATCGGGCAGCCCATTTCGCACCGGATTGACCACATGCTCTCCGGCACGAAAGCCAACATTGCCATCAAGCTTTTCGGCGTTGACCTGAACACGATGTTTGCCCTGGGCAACCGTATCAAAACGGCCATCGGGGATGTGGAGGGCCTGGCCGACCTGAACGTGGAGCAGCAGGTGGAACGTCCGCAGCTCCTCATCCGTCCGAAACGCGAGATGCTGGCCCGGTATGGCGTTTCGCTGCCCGAATTTGCGGAAATCATCCGCGTCATGCTGGCCGGCGAAGTCGTATCGCAGGTGTATGAAGGTAACAGGGTGTTCGATTTGACGCTGAAAGTAAACGAGGCAAACCGCGGGACGGCCGAAGCGGTCCGAAACCTGACGGTGGACGCCGGCGGCCGGAAGATTCCGCTGGACTACATTGCCGACGTCAGGACGGCGGCCGGGCCGGATGTGATTAACCGCGAGAACGTGGTGCGCAAGATGGTCGTTTCGGCCAACGTGGACGGACGCGACCTGCGCGGGGCGGTGAACGACATTCGCCGGCGAATCGAGTCCGGAATCACCCTGCCGGAAGGCTATTACGTTGAATACGGCGGACAGTTCGAGAGCGAACAAACCGCTTCGCGCCTCCTGTCCGTCGCCTCCGTATTCGCCATACTGGTCATCTTTTTGCTGCTGTTCGGCCAGTTCAGGAGCGTCGCCCAGTCGGTCGTCATCCTGCTGAACCTCCCGCTGGCCATTATCGGGGGCGTGCTGATTCTCTTCTTCACCGGAGGCATGCTCAGCATTCCCGCCATCATCGGGTTCATCTCCCTGTTCGGGATTGCCACGCGGAACGGGATGCTGCTGATTTCCCGCTACAACGACCTGCAGGGTGAAGGATGCGCGGCGCGTGAAAGCATCCTGCGAGGCTCTCTGGACCGCCTGAACCCGATTCTGATGACCGCCCTCACTTCGGCGCTGGCGCTCCTGCCCCTGGCGCTCGGCAGCGAGTTGCCCGGAAATGAAATTCAAAGCCCGATGGCCAAAGTCATTCTTGGCGGTCTGCTGACCTCCACGCTGTTGAATGCCTTTGTCATCCCGGCCGTACATGAAATGATTCAACATTCAAAGTTTAAAACCAGACATTCGGAAATATGAAACGATTGAAACCGTCTGCGCAGCGCGCGGACAAAAGCAAAAACCGGGGTACGTCGCGCATTATGCGCCGTATGATACCCGTTACACTGTATATCCTTTGCGTCTTCCTGTCGGGAGGCGGAATGGCCACGGCGCAGCGCGGAGTGGACGCCGTACTGAAGGAGATTGAGGCCAGCAACACGACGCTGAACGCTTTGCGCGAGCAGACAGAAGCGCAGAAACTGGAAAACCGTACCGGCATCTACCTTGCCGGCCCGGAAATATCGTATGCCCGTCTGTGGGGCAATCCGGGCGGCATCGGTCGCCGGACAGACCTGAGCGTCACCCAGACCTTTGACATTCCCACCCTGACGGGCATGAAAAGCCGCATGGCCGCCGGACAGAACAGTCTGGCCGGGCTGCAATACCGTTCGGAGCGGATGGCGCTGCTGCTGAAAGCCCGCGTTTACTGCCTGGAACTGATTTACTGCAACGCGCTGTACAGGGAACTGAGCGTGCGTCTGGGCCATGCCGCGGCGATAGCGGAGGGCTACAAAACGCGACTGGAACAGGGCGACATCAGCCGGCCGGAGTACAACAAGGTGCTGTTGAACCTCGCGGCTGCGGAGGGTGAATTTCGGCGCGTGGAAGTCGAGCGCGACGCGCTGCGCGCCGAACTCAAGCGGCTGAACGGCGGAACGGAAATAAGTCTGGAGGACGACCGGTACGGCGAAGTCGCTTTCCCGCCGGATTTTGACGGGTGGTACGCCCGGGTGGAACAGCAGTATCCCGCGCTGGCCTGTGCCCGGCAGGAAACGGCCCTCAGCCGGCAGCAGGTCAGCCTGAACAAAGCCGCCAACCTGCCCGTATTTTCGGCCGGCTACATGAGCGAGAAAGTGGTCGGACAGCAGTATCAGGGTCTTACGCTGGGCGTTTCCATTCCTTTGTGGGAGAACAAAAACCGTGTCCGTCAGGCGCGTGCGGCCGTCCGTGCGGCCGAATCCCGGCAGGCCGACCGCGAGGAACAGTTTCGCAATCGCCTGCAAGCGCTCTACAGCCGTGCCGCCGGGTTGCGCCTCACGGCGGAAGGTTACCGCCGGGCGCTCGACGCGTCAAACCATACGGAACTGTTGAAAAAAGCGCTGGATGCCGGCGAAATTTCGCTGCTGGACTATCTGGTGGAAACAGGTCTGTATTATGACGCCATTCGCCGGACGCTGGAAACGGAACGCGACTTCCAGATAGCGTTCGCCGAACTCTCAGCCGTGGACAGTGATAAGTGGTTAATGGTTAACGGTTAACGGTTAATGGTTGTCGGCGGGGCGGCGGTGTTTTCCCATAAGGGCTATTTTCATGTTCGGGGTTGCCGAAGTATGCAAGCGTGGCCGTGCAGAAACTTTCTTCCCGCATGATTTTTTTCTTCAGATATGCCTCTCCTGTTTCGTGAAATTCTTTCTATCTTTGCGCCGAATTTAAAGATTTATACTCTTTAAATTCACTCTCTCTAAAGCCGGAAAGTGTGTGAACATTTTCCGGTTTGCTTTTTTCGAGCGGATAGCAAATATACTGCGCGCGTGTCCTCCCCCCTGC
>JAISEZ010000232.1 GCA_031263835.1 Tannerella sp. | reverse complement strand
GTTACTGACCGGACAGAACCTGAACCTGCACGGCATTCTGGGCGTCTCGATGACCTCCTTTTTCACCTGCGCCGAAATACTTGGCTGGGAAACAGCAACGAAAGGGCTGGAAATTAGTGATTAGTGGTTAGTGATGAGTGATTAGTGGCTTACGCGGTTTATTCTACTAAGGCATTGTCCGGAAAGGTACTGTTTATTTCCGGACAATGCCTAACTACTGATTCGCATGAAAATATTATGGAGGATAATATTAGAATATTTCGATCCATAATATTAGAGTATTATGGTTCATAATATATGCTAAAAATTATATCATTGAAAATAAAGCTGTTGTGCCGGATCGGTTCGGACGGTTATCTCCGCCGTTCCGCCGTTGAATCTTTGAATCATTGAATTATTGAATCCGCATCTTTCTGCGAGAAAATGACAAACCTGTGCGACGTATTGAATTTATGTTTACCTTTGCGCCCAATGGATTATAGAAAACTGTCTATTTTATATGGTTGCTTTCTGATGTGCCAGCTGGCTTATTCCCAGCAGGTGCATGTCCGGGGAAAAGTGACCGACCGGTTGACGGGAGAACCTCTTGAGGAAGCAGTTGTATATGCAAAAGGCTCGAATCCCGTCCACGCGACAACGGACGGGGAGGGCATGTACGTGCTTTCCCTGGATCCGGGCGCTTATACGCTGGTCTCTTCCTATCTCGGTTTTCACCGGAAGGAAATCGCTGTTCAGGCCGACCGCGACAGAATCGTCAATTTTGAACTTGATATGAATACGCAGTTGGCGGAAGTGGAAATCTCGGCGCGCGCGATGGATCGGAACGTCGCCGGCGTACAGATGGGGCTGGAAGAACTGAGCGCGACGGAAATCAGGCGAATGCCGGCGCTGATGGGCGAGGTGGACGTGCTCAAGGCCATCCAGCTGCTTCCCGGCGTACAGATGGTTTCGGAAGGCGGCTCGGGATTCAGCGTGCGGGGCGGCTCGCCCGACCAGAACCTGATTCTGATTGACAACACCACCGTTTACAATGCCTCACATCTGCTGGGTTTCTTTTCGGTTTTCAACAACGACGTGCTGAGCGGCATCTCGCTCTACAAGGGCGACATCCCTCTCAAACACGGCGGGCGGCTTTCTTCCCTGCTCGACGTGCAGACCCGCACCGATCCGCCCAAACGGCTGCAGGGCACGGGCGGCATCGGGCTGATTTCGAGCCGCCTGATGGTGGAAGCGCCCCTGGGCGAAAAGACGTCGTGGCTGATTGGCGGACGGCGCAGCTATGCCGACCTGTTTCTCAAGCTTTCGGCCGAAGAAGCCCTGCGCAAGTCGTCCATTTACTTTTACGACCTGAATGCCAAAGTCACACATCGCCTGACCGACAAAGACCGGCTGGAACTGAGCGGGTATTACGGAAGCGACCGCTTCGGCGCCACCATGGGCGAGTTTCATTACGGCAACGGCGCCGCCTCGCTGCTCTGGGGACACGTCTTTTCGGAAACGCTGTACGCCAGAACCGGTCTGCATCTGGCCAGCTACGACTACGGACTGGAATCCAAACTCGACAATGCAAAGGCGCGCTGGGTCTCCGGCATCCGGGACTGGAGCCTGCGCTTCGACCTCAGTCAGCCCCTCGGCGACCTGTGGAACCTGAGCTACGGCGCTTCGGCCTCCCTGCACCGTTTCAATCCGGGCGTCATCACGATGGAAGGCTACGGAGGACTGCGGAAAGAGGCAGGCACGGCCATGGAATACAGCCTGTACATCTCGAACGAACAGAAGTTTTCGGAACGCCTCACCGTCAGATACGGCCTGCGCGGGTCGCTGTTCCAGAATGTCGGGAAGGCGACCGTACCGCGGTATAACGAAGATTACGAAATCGTCGACACCGCAGTGTATGCGGGCGGGAAAGTCTATCACACGTATCCGGCCCTGGAGCCGCGCGTGGGACTTGTGTGGAAACTGACGGACGTTTCGTCGGTCAAGATGAACTACGCACACAACGTGCAGTTCATCCAGTTAGCCAACAACTCCGCCTCCGGTTCGCCGCTGGACATCTGGTTTTCGGCCGGCCCCAACATCCGTCCGCAGCACGTCGACCTCTATTCGACCGGCTATTTCCACAACTTCAAAAACAATACGTGGGAGGCTTCCGTAGAAGTGTATTACAAGCATCTGACGCACGTGATTGATTTCGCCGAACATGCCACACTGCTGATGAATCCCAATCTGGACGGCGAGGTGCGCACCGGCACCGGCCGCGCTTACGGGGTGGAGTGGATGCTGCGCAAAAATGCAGGCGCCCTGACCGGTTTTCTCAATTACACCCTCTCGCGTTCCGAGCGTACCATCCCTGAAATCAACCGGGGGAAAACCTACCTGGCGCCCTACGACAAGACCCATGCCCTGAACGCGGTAGCCAACTATGAGATTTCGGAGAAATGGAATGTTTCCGCTACCTGGGTGTATGCAACAGGCAATCCGACCACCTATCCTTCGGGACGTTTCGAGATTAACGGCGAATATTTTCCGATATATTCCGGACGCAACGAATATCGCCGCCCCGACTATCACCGGCTGGACCTGTCGCTCAATTTCGTTCCGCATCCCCGTTCCGGCAAACGCTGGCAGAGCGAATGGAATCTTTCCGTTTACAATGCCTACGGAAAGAAAAACCCCTGGATGATTACCTACGACCAGAACGCCGATACGGGCCTGCCCTATGCGGAGATGCTGTATCTGTTCGGAGTCGTTCCATCCGTCACGTATAATTTCAAATTTTAAACCCCATGTCACGCCTGTTCAACTTTTTTCCCGGCCTCCTGCTCCTCCCCGCACTGTATGCGTGCACGGCGCCAATCGAACTGAAAACAAACGATTCGGAGCCGGTGATTGTTATTTACGGTTTTCTGACGGAAGACGAAACGCAGCAAGTCATCCGGATATCCGGCTCGTCTCCCTATTTTGCGGAGAAAAGCAACCGGCCTGTTTCGGATGCGGTCGTAGAGATACGTTCGTCCGACGGTCAAACGTTTGAACTGGAAGAACTGCCGAATGACAGGGGATATTACCAGACGACGCAGGCGATGGCCGCCGTTCCGGGCGTGACCTACCGGTTGAGCGTGGACGTGGATTTCGACGGAGACGGCCGGGCGGAAACGTACGAAGCCGTTACGGCCATGTATCCTCCCTTCCAGCTGGATTCCCTCACCGTCGAACCGGTCAGCCTCATGGGATACAGGCATTATGCGGTGAGCCTCTATGCGCCGGAAGCCCCCGGTGAAGACTATTACATGATGCGTTATATCCTCAACGACACGCTGATGGAATATCAGCTGTCCAATTTCGCCGTCTTTTCCGACCTGGGAATCAATGACCAGTACCTCACCGGGATGCCGCTGATGTATTTCGACGACATATCCGGCAAAAACAATCTGGTAAACGAAGACAACGGCGCGACATTTGTACAGTCCGGCGATAAAATCACGATATGTATCAGCCGGATAGAGAAGGGATTTTATGATTTCATCCGGCAGTGCCAGTCGGAAAAGCGGGGCGAAAACCCGTTCTTCGGCGGCCCGGCCTCCAATATCACGACCAATATCAGTCATGGCGGCGTCGGCTATTTTGCGGCATATACCACCGCATCAGCGAATATCTACATCCCGTAGGGGAGATTCAAAAAATCATTTGGAGACATCCGCAAATGCCGCTTTTAGTTGCCGAAAACATGCTGCCACGCCGCGCTGTAGAGACGCGATGCATCGCGTCTCTACGCCGGAAAGGGCACAGCGTGCAGGGGAAAACCCTGTATCCTGCACCCTTTTTTTGCATCTCCGCGGCGATCATGGATTCTTCAAAAACCCTGCCGCACAAGCATACATGCGGTCACTATTCCTCCGGAACAGCGATCACTTTGCCGTCCTTTCCTGTCACGATGTACCGGGCTGCATCCGCAGAACCGCCCGGGATAGAGGCAATGCCGCTTTTCGTAGCGCTTCCGGTTCCAACTTTTTCATAAGAACCAAAAGCACCTCTACCCGGGTCGTAGATTAGAGAATAATTATTCCGTATCTCAAGACGGTATATGCTTCCTATTTGCTCATGCACCCATAGTATCCTTTCAGTAAACATTTCTGGATCATATTCAAGATTAGAAGCACACTCTTCATCTATCCCAATACAAGTAATAACACATTGCGCTGTTAAAATATGTAAGTCAATATAATCGTCGATTATCTCATACGTGCCTGTGTAGCTTTCGTGTGGATATGTTATGGCCCGAAAATCCTCCGTATTGAGACCTGCCTCGGCTGGAAACTGTAATTTGAAGGTTCCATCCGGATAAAAAGTAAGTTTGTTTATATCTGAAAGTTCGTGGGAAAAATGGTCATATATATAACATACCCATTCCCCGACAATATCAAAATCATTCATTTTGGCTGTAAAAGTACATTCCGTGACGACATTTTTCTGGCTGTCGAGGATTTTGGCGGTCAGCGAGGCACCGGATTTATCAGGCGTCCAGGAGACCGTCACATTCCCCGATCCGTCCGTCTGCCGGGAGGAATAATTCACCGGCCCGTCGCCAGACTCGAAGTGAACCGTTATACCTGTGAGCGGTTTATTCCTGTCGCCGGTGCCGGGGTCGAAGCAATGGAAAGTAACATCCACCGGTTTGCCCGATTTCACTTCTGTTCCCTGCTCCGGAGAGGACAGAACAAGACTGGGGCTTTTCGTCTTGAAAGATTTTACTTCACCGTAGGAATACACACCGTAATGTGCAATAAAAGACCGGTAATAATAGGTAGTACTGGGTTCCAGTTCGTACAGCGAAAACCGCTGTACGGCAAAACGTGAGGATTGCAGTTGCTTGAAATAATCACGATCCATCACCTTCGCATCCGTTTTGTTTTCAAGGGTTGGTTCGGGATCGGTTCCGGCACAGAATCCGACTTCAAAAAGCTCGTTTTTGATGTACTTCCAACTGTTACTGTAGAAGCAGTCAAGTGTCAGAATCAAATCTGCGGTTTTTGTTTCTACCTTTTCTTCCCTTGCAGAGGCTTGAAGCGAAGCGAGAATCTTTGCTTTATTTGATTCTTTTATGTTATCTATTATTTGGGTAGCTTCACCTGCAGCCTGCATGATTCCCTCCTCCACCGGATTACCGGTAACTATCCCAATAATTGACGAGCCGGCAGTAGCCCAGGAAGGTATGCAGTCGCAAGCCGCATCGGAAATACTTATGATGGCACTGCCACAGGAAAGGAATACAAGTGCAGCGGCCGGGACTGTCAATACTCCTTCCGTTGCGATTGAAGCAGAAGCCGCTACGGCAATTGAAAGGACACATCCTGCGGATGATACAGCAGCGATCATCCCTTTCAACTTCACGGCACTACCGGAACTGCGCAACTTCGGCAGGGCATTTTCCGCCCTGTACCCGTCCCAGTCCAGATTCGATTCGATGCTGTCCAATTCAAAGATAACGTCTCCGTTCCAAATAACCGTTATCCCGCACAGGTTTTGGCGATAGTTCGAAAATTGAAATACATATTCTCCGAGCAGCACTGCATCCGGCAATCCTTCTTCATCGAATTGAAGCAGAGCTGCAAGCGTTTCGTTACTCCGGTCCCATATCACAAATTTTTCCGGCAACGTTTCCCTGAACTGATAAAAATAATCCGTTCCGTCTTTTCCCAGAATAGCAGCATCCCATTCGCCGAGGCTTTCGCCCAGCTCGCTGTCTTTGTCGATATACATGTACTGCGGCGGATTGTCCGGGTCGTCGGGGTTTCCCTGCGGGTCGTCCGGATCGTCCGGGTCGTCGGGATTCTCCTGCGGGTTGTCCGGGTTACCGGGCGTCTGTGTTCCGCTGTCTGGCTGTCCGTCTTCTTCGGGTTTGTTGCAGGTAGTCGTCAGCGTCAGGGTACAGGCAAGCAGCAGCCCTGTCAAAATAAATGTAATTCTTTTCATCGTCTTATTTTTTGATTGGATTGTTATTCATTGCGGCGCCGTCCTGCGGCGCTCTGTTGATTCCTGTGTAAAATATAGAATTGTGTTCACGCATCCACTGCCGTGCCCGCCACCGCCGCCTGTCCTTGCGAGCACAGCGAAGCAATCCAGACTGTTTTCCATAATCCCTGGACTGCTTCGCTACGCTCGCAGTGACGGGCTGACATGGACACGGGCGGCGGGAATGGCAGCTTTCATCATTCATGATTCATAATTATCATTGATTTACGGAATGATTGCCATCACGATTTCGCTCCACGGCCCTTTTTCGCCCCTTGAGTTTTCCCCGCGGAGACAGAAATAAACCGTTTTGCCGCGTTCGCTTTCGTCGAACTTCAGCTTGAAGGGCGAGCGGGTGTCAAAACCGGAATGAATCAGTTCGTCCACCGACAGGGGCGGATGGTCGAGAATGACCCAGCAGATTTCGGCGCCGTGAACGCCGTGGGGCTTCGCCTTCGACTTGCTGCCCAGATCCCAGAATAAAATGAGCAGGCAGCGAATAATCGACGTGTCGATAATAAATTCCGGGTAGGTTTTCGGAGGTTTTACCGGCGTACGGGTCGTATCGCGAATCGCGATGCTCATCGAGCGCCGGTCGTCGTCCGACACCAGGGGATTGCTCTCCAGCATCCGTATCAGTATCCGGAGCAGTTTCTCGTACGCTTTCCGCTTTTCGATCTTGGTAAACGTGATAAGCGGCGTTCGCAGCGCCGGATCCAGGTAGTTTGCCCAGGCCGTTTCCCACGCCCGCTTTGCCGGGATCAGCACTCCCGTAAACCAGGTCTGATTAATACCCCATGCACTCAGGTTTGCTTCTGTTTTAGTCGTGA
>JAISEZ010000183.1 GCA_031263835.1 Tannerella sp. | reverse complement strand
TCGAGGTCGCCGCTGATCACCCGCAGAAAAGTGGACTTTCCCGCGCCGTTGGCGCCGATGATGCCATAGCAGTTGCCCGGTACGAATTTCAGGTTCACATCCTGAAACAGGATACGCTTCCCGAAGCGTATTTCCAAATCGCTGACTATAATCATGTATTTCTTTGTTATTGTTTCCGGCCGCAAAGGTACGGAATATAATTGAATCGCAGAAAAACGTGCCGGCCAAGGGGTGCAGTGCAAAATGTTGCATCGTGTTACGCCGCAGGAACTGCCGTGCAGCTGCTCCCGGAGGGAGCGTATCTAGCTAGGCAGTATCCTCAGGATACTGTAACAAAAGCCGTCACACATCCCTCTGCCTGCATCGCAGGCAAACAGGTTCTGGAAAACATGCCTGACTGATTCCGGCGGATGACAGCAACAGCTGTCTTTTTGACCGGCCTGTCCGGCTTTGCCTGCGATGCAGGCAGAGGAATGTGTGTTACGGCTTCTGTTACAGTATCCTGAGGATACTGCCTAGCTAGATACGCTCCCTCCGGGAGCAGCCGCACGACGAACCTGCCCGCTGCTATCTACTAACTATTTTTTTTACCGGGACGCGACGCGGATTGAGACGCGATGCATCGCGTCTCTACGGCCGCGGCGGAGGCTGCGGTATTCACTAACCGCGTTTATCAATGATTAATGGTTAACGGTTAATGGTTAGTGAGAAAACCCGTTCCCGACGCTCCCCATTAACCATTAACCGTTAACCACTAATCACTGTTTAGAATTTCACTTCTACTGTTACGGGTTGCGAGGGGTCGCCCTTCCAGCGGCAGCCCCGTCCGATTAGGCGGATGGCTTCGCGGTCGGCCTCCGGACACAGACTGCGTTTGACGGTAAAATCATACGGATTGCCTTGGGCGTCGATGCGGAACTGTATTTCCACCGTTCCCTTCACCCCGGCACATGCCCCTTCCGACGGACGTATCAACGCCTTTGCCAGGTATTCCCGATACGCTTTCATACCGGTTTGCGGTTCCGGGCAGGGTAGGGGAGGCGCTTTTTCCGCCGGCTCCTCCGGTACACGGTCGGCCAATGCCATTTTCCGCGTCTCCGGCCTTACTTTCTCCGCGACAACCGTATCCGGCACGAATACCGCCCCGGGAGCGGGAGTCATCGCTTCCTCTTCTGCCAAATACGGCGTCTCCTCGCCGGAGGCAACCTCTATTTTCATTTCATCCGGGGAATAATCTTCCGCCACTGCCGCCGGCACATCGGCTACAGTCACCGGTTCGTCGGCGACGGGCGTCGGCGAGGCCGTTTTTTTCGGAACCGCTGCCCGTGCGGATTCCCGTTGCCGGTATGCGTTACCCGTATCTTGGGACGGAGCCATAGATGCGGGTTCCTCCTCCGGCGCCGTTTCCACCGGGCCTGGACTTTGAGCGATGAAACGGTCGGACACGGGCCGGTTCAGCAGGAAATAACCGCCGGCGAGCAGGCACAGCAACAGACTGGCCGCGGCGGCAAGGCGTCCCGTTCGCAGATAAGCGCGGCGCGTCCGCGACGACAGACGCCTGCCTATCGACGCGATACGTTCCGCATGAGGGCCGTCCACCGCGTCGAAACCTTCCAGCGCTTCCGCCAGAAACGGGTCCTGCATCGCCTCCCGCTCAATGCGGTGCGCTTCCTTCCCTTTCCGTTCTCCCCGGATGTACTTTAACAGTATATTCATTCCCCAGTCATTGTTTGTTCGATACAAATCTTCAGATTCCGTTTCCCGTTCTGGATATAGCTTTTTACGCTTTTCAACGGATAACCGGTCGCCTCCGCAATGTCGGCATACGACATTTCTTCCGCAAAGAAACGGAGAATCGACGTGCGCTGACGTTCGGGCAGCTTTTCCATGCAGTCCCGCAGGGCCGGCATCCGGATGTCGCCGTCGTCTTCCGTTTCATCCAGTAGATGCAAAAGTTCGTCCGATTCCATAACGCCGGGACGGTATTCGACGGACAGGGTGCGTTCCCGGCTGCGCAGCAGCTGCAGGCAATGATTCCGCGCCACGGTGTGAAGCCACGTGCGAAACACCTGTATCTCGTGCCGCAACACTTTGGTCATCAGTTCTTCGAACAGTTGCATGACCGCATCCTGCGCTTCCGTCTCGTCCCGCAGGTATTTCAGGCAAAGCCCGTACACAAGCAGGACGTACCGGTCATACAGTTGCCCGAAGCTGTCCGCATGGCCCGTGTCCTTATAGCGTTGCAGCAGTTCCTCGTCCGTTTCACTGACGGCTGTCGTGCGTAAGAATTTCAATCCGTAGCGGGTTAAATTAAGAGTAGATAGTAGTTAGTAGTTAGTAGATAGTAGTTAGTAGATACTGCACGCGGGATGGTTTTGTGCATGAACATAAAAAATAAATTATCACCACGGAGACACAGAGGACACGGAGAGCTGTACGGCGGAACGCCGTGTTTTCTCCGTGCTCTTCGTGTAAGGAAAGAAATTGCCCGGAGGCCACAGAGGAGGAACTTCGTTCCGCTGAGACACGAATCTCCGTGTCCTCTGTGTCTCCGTGTTGATATTTTATTTTCCATTTCCATCCACAAAACCATGCCGCGTGCAGTATCTGCTATTTACTCATCTGCGTTACCAAAACATAAAGTATACAGGGCTAAAAAGGAACAGAAGCAGCAAAACATAAAACAGGATGTCGCGCAGCCAAAGCTTCTTAATCCGTTTAGTAAGGTAATATAGAATGAGCGCCCAGACATTAAATGCCAGGAAGAAAAGATACATTATCATTAGCCAGAAACCCATAAAATCAGTATCCGAACCGCTGATACTTACTGAAACCGTAAACCAAACAGGTATGGCATCAAAAAGTAATACTGTTGCCAGTTTACAATAGTTGGAAATACTGCTTTTTTTCATTGATTCTACTAACATTCATCAGTTAAATAAAACTTCGGGACACATCCCGGAAATTTCGGAGAGTTATCCGGAAACTCCGTATAGCTATACGAAAACTTCCCGACGTGTCGAGAAAAACGAACGGTTATATCCTGATTATTTTGCATTATGAAAGCGTCCTCATCCGTTCCATGTCTTCCGCCTTTCGGGAGATTTTCTTTCCCAGCAGGCGTGCGCCGGTGGCCGTAATCAGGTAATCGTCTTCGTTGCGGATGCCGCCGAAGTCCCTGTAGGTCATGACCCGGTCGTAGCTGATAAAGTCGGCGAACTTCTTTTCGGCATACCACCGGTCTATCAGTTCGGGGATAAAATAAATGCCCGGTTCGACGGTGTGTACGAAACCCGGCTCCAGCCGGCGCGCCAGCCGCAGCGACCGGCGTCCGAACTGCCTGCTTTTGGGCTGTCCGTCATACCCGACGTAGATTTCGCCGAGATTCTCCATGTCATGCACATCCAGTCCCATCATGTGCCCCAGTCCGTGCGGATAAAAGAGCGCATGTGCGCCTTCCGCCACCGCTTCCGCCGCATCGCCGCGCATCAGTCCGAGGCTTTTCAACCCCTCGACGATGACTTTCGCGGAAAGGTCATAGACTTCCTCGAAACGGACGCCCGGCCGCAAAGCCGCTACCGACGCTTCGTAACAGGCGGTCTGTATGTCGTACACGTCGCGCTGGCGGGCCGTAAAGACCGGGTCTGCCGCGACGGTTGTCGACAGGTCGCCGGCATATCCCGTTTCGGTTTCGGCGCCGGCGTCGAGCAGGAACAAATCGCCGCTCTTCACCGTGTTTCCATGAAAATGATTGTGCAGCGTCTGCCCGTTGACCGTCGCGATGGTCGGAAACGACAGCCGGCAGTTCTGTGCGGCGGCGACCGCCTCGACGGCTGCCGCCACTTCGCACTCGCGGATGCCCGGACGTACCGTTTTTATCATGGCGAGGTGCATGTCTGCCGTCACGCGACACGCCTTTTCGATTTCGGCAATCTCCTCTTCCGTCTTGTAATTCCGCAGGTTGACAACGCCCCTGACAAACGGCGTCGAAGGCGTTTCCTGCCCCGGCAGCACCCCGAGCATCGCCCACAGCTTGATTTGATGTTCCGGCCGGTAAGGCGGCAAGTAGTGAACGGGCCGGCTTTTCCGGACGGCGTTTTGGAGATACGCGCCCAGTTCTCCGGAGGGTTTCACGTGCCGTATGCCCGCCGCTTCACACTTTTCGCGCAGCGTCGGCCGGATGCCCGTCCATACAATCGCGTCCATCGTCAATTCGTCGCCGAAAATGAATTCCCTGTCTTCGTCCAAATCCATTACGGCCGACAAGCCGGCAAACGGCAATCCGAAAAAATACAGAAAGGTGGAATCCTGCCGGAACGGATACGTATTGTCCGCATAATTGCAACTGCTTTCGTCGTTTCCGAAGAAAAGCAACACGCCGCTTCCGAGGGCTTTTTTCAAGTCCGCGCGTCGTTTCAGGTAAGTTTCTTTCTTGAACATAACCGTGTTTTTTTAATTATGTGAGCAAAGATACGGGATTTTTCCTATTTTTGCAGAGCTATATGGTAAACAGGCATGTGTACAGATAAAAACAAACTACCGGATATACCTTTTTTTCAGAGGCTCCCGACGGATTTTTCCGGAGAAGTCCCTTTCGAGGGTGCATTCCGGTATGCGGCATTGCTTGAGCGATTAGGGCTGAAGGAGATGCGGGAAAACGGGGAATATCTTCTGACGCCGCGGGAAGGGGCACACTGGATGTGGCGCCCGGAAGAAGACGCGGCGGAAACCGTCCGGGAATGGATGGAGGAAGAAGGAGTAACGGTGTCGCAGCTGGTTTCCGCGTTAATGTTCACGGTTGACAGGCTGGATTCGGAGGAGACGATTCCTCCCTACGCACTTTCATGGATGTGTCGCGACGCGGTGACACGGGCGGTACTGCAGCGGTTCAACGAAATCATCGGAAGCAGTTGCACGAATCCGGTGGAACTGTCCTATCACATCGGCGACAATATAGCCGAGGCAAACGAGGTGTTCCGGACGATACGCTTTTGCGACCCGGTCACGGGTTCGGGACATTTTCCGGTTACGCTGCTGAATGAAATGATTGCCCTCAAGTCGCGACTGGGTATCCTGACCGACAGGAACGGAGACCCCCTGTTTCAATACAAGGTAGTAGCCGCCGGACAGGAACTGGTTGTGTTTGATAAAAAGCGTTTCGACACCTGCCGGCTGAGAGCGTCCGACCCGGAAGGCCGGCGGATTCGGGACACCTTTCTGCATGAAAAACAGACGCTCCTCGCATCCTGTCTGTTCGGCGTCGATGTTGACCCGACGGCCGTATCGGTTTGCCGCCTGCGCTTGTGGACGGAACTGCTGAAGCATCTTTGCCCGGAGACGGATACTTCTTTGGCCGCTTCGGTCGCTGCGTGCAATGTCCGTTGCGGCGACGCCTCCGTCAGCCGCTTTTCCCGGCAGGAAGACCGGCGGAATGACAATCCCGTCTTTGAACAGGCGGTGGAATGGCGTCGCGAATTTCCGGAATTATGGGATGAAACGGGCGATTTCGTCGGCTTCGACAGCCTCATCGGCTGCCCTTCCCGTATGCAAAACCCGCCGGTCAGCGAAGCCGTCAGCCGGTACAGACAGATGAACTACAAGTCATACAGGCGTACCGGCGAAGCAATCAGCCTCTTCTGCGAACTGGGAAACCGGCTGCTGCGGCAGGAAGGAAGCCTGTCCTGTTTCACGTCGAAGCCTGTTTCGGCCGATAAGATACATCCATACCTGATGGAAGAGACAAATCCGCTGTGGGTGATTGAGGATACGCTTTCCGGGAAAGGCATCGTCGTTTTCCAGAAGGCGCGCAATCAGTACCGGATGATGAACTGCCGGATAAAGGAGGACTATGAGCCTCAAAAGACCGCGCTGGAAGACTACCTGCTGCAGCACGCGACGCTTTTCGCTGCGGAAAGCCGGAACGAAGCGGATGCCCCGGTGACGTTTACCGTTCCTTCCGACACGGAAAAAAATATCAGGGACAAAATCGAACAGGCCGGCACGCCGCTCGGCTTATGGGATATACGCATGTATCCGGGCATATATACCGGCTGTGACGAAGCGTTTGTTATTGACGGCAATCTGAGGGAGGAATTTATCCGGGCGGACTACAAGAATACGGACATCATCAAGCCGCTGTTGCGTGGCAGGGACGTCCGGCGGTTTATGCCCGAAAAGACGGACTTGTGGCTCATCTGCATTCCCTGGCACTTTCCCCTCCTGTACGACGCCACCATCAAGACGGCTTCCGAACGCGCCGAACAGCGTTTCCGGCAGCAGTATCCGGCCATTTACGAACACCTGGAGAAGTTCAGGGAAAAACTGGTTAACCGTGATGCGAAGGAAGTGGGCGTGACGTTCGAATGGTATGCGCTGCAACGCTACAGCGCGACGAGCGAATGGGATGATTTCCTGACGCAGAAAATCGTATGGCAGCGGGAGTCGGCGACGGCGGACTTCTGCATTGACTACCTCGGCTGCGCCATTCTGGATAAGGCCTGTTTTGCGGCCGGACAGCACCTGAAATACCTGCTGGGCGTGCTCAATTCCAGGCCGGGGCGCTACCTGTTGCACGATTTGCCGCGCCTGTCCGGCGGCGAACGGCAAATCGACATCCCGGCGCTGGAGGCGTTAAGGATACCTCTTCCGAATATCAAAGTCGAGACGGAAGTGATTTCGTGGGTCAACCGGCGGACGTCGGATGCGCACCAGGATGAAAGCGAGGCCATCGACCGGAAGATTGACGAACTTGTGTATGAAATATTCCGTCTGAATGAAGACGAAAAGGAATGTATTGAATCGAGTATTTTGAGTTATTAATTATATAGAATGATTTTCATGTATACACGTAGAAATTTTTTAAAGACAGCAACCGCGGCTTCCGCCGGACTGGCCCTGGGCGGTGCGGGATTGAATGCGGCAAGTTACAGCCGGATTACGGGCGCGAATGAGAAGGTGAATCTGGCCTGTGTCGGCATCGGATTCCAGGGCAACGAGATTATCAGGCAATTTGCCAAAACGGGACTGGCCAATGTGGTAGCCCTGTGCGACGTCGATATGGGGGCGAAGCATACGCAGGATATTATGGCGATGTTTCCGAACGCACGGCGGTTCAAGGATTTCCGGGAGATGTTCGACCGGATGGGGAACGAATTTGACGCCGTATCGGCCGGCATCCCCGACTTTGCACACTATCCGGTTTCGGTGCAGGCCATCAAGTCGGGCAAGCACATTTACGTAGAGAAACCGATGTGCCGCACGTTTCTCGAAGGTGAACTGATGATTGCCGCCGCCAAAAAATACCCGAAGGTCGTGACGCAGATGGGTAATCAGGGACATTCCGGAGCGAATTATTTCCAGTTCAAGGCCTGGAAAGAGGCCGGAATCATCAGGGACGTGACGGAAGTCACGGCGCACATGAACTCTGCGCGTCGCTGGCACGACTGGGATTCGCGCATCTTCAAGTACCCCGACGCGGAGCCGATTCCGGCCGGCATGGACTGGGACACCTGGAACATGGCTGTCCGGTATCACGAATACAACGACCGCTATCACCGCGGCAACTGGCGCTGCTGGTACGACCTGGGCATGGGCGCGCTGGGCGACTGGGGCGCGCATCTCATCGACACGGTGCACCAGTTCCTCGAACTGGGATTGCCTTACGAAGTCAATCCGGTCATGCTGAAAGAGCATAACGATTATTTCTATCCCATGTCGTCGACGATTCAATTCCGCTTTGCCGCCCGCAAGGGTATGCCGGCGCTGGACATCAACTGGTACGATGGCGTGGATAATGTTCCGACCGTTCCGGCCGGTTACGGAACGTCGGACATCGACCCGAACGTCCCGCCCGTGGCCGGCGGCAAGCTGCAGCCGACCAAGCTGAATCCGGGCAAGATTATCTACAGCAAGGAACTGACCTTCAAGGGCAGTTCGCACGGCAGTCCGCTGTCCATCATTCCGGAAGAGAAGGCCAGGGAAATGCAGTCCAAGCTGCCGGAAGTGCCCGAATCACCCTCCAACCATTACGCCAACTTCCTGCTGTCCTGTCTGGGCAGGGAACAGACGCGGTCGCCGTTCGAAATATCCGGCCCGCTGAGTCAGGTATTCTGTCTGGGCGTGATTGCACAGCGGTTGAATCAGAAACTGGAGTTTGACGCGACGACGCGGCAAATTACCAACAATCCGTTTGCCAACGCGCTGCTGGCCGGCGAACCGCCCCGCAGCGGCTGGGAAGCGTATTACAAAATCTGATACGGCATTTTTCCCGGAAACGTTGAAGCAAAAAAGCCCCGAACCTGAAG
>JAISEZ010000159.1 GCA_031263835.1 Tannerella sp. | reverse complement strand
GTCATCAAGGCGAATTTGATTGCGCAGCTGACGTCCCCGGTGCGCTGGACGCAGAGCGTGCAAAACATGATTGCCGACGGCGCCGACCTTTTCATCGAACTGGGGCCGGGGAATGTATTACAGGGTCTGATAAAAAAAATAGACAGTAATGTACAGACAGAAGGAAAACAGTAACGGGAATCACAGCGAATTCTCCATTCTCCATTCTCAATTCTCAATTCAAATATAGTGGGAACGGTTTACGAAAAGAATACGCTGGAATTTGTCACGGTGGCGGTTGAATTTTGTTCATGGATGGAAAGCGACTTCGCTTCCGA
Organism: Tannerella sp.; assembly: GCA_031263835.1. Classification (GTDB taxonomy): domain Bacteria; phylum Bacteroidota; class Bacteroidia; order Bacteroidales; family Tannerellaceae; genus Tannerella. The sequence continues at coordinate 2,622 of JAISEZ010000159.1, read as the reverse complement.
CCGGTTCAAGTTTGTCGATCAGGCAACGAAACTGTTGCCGCTGCTCTACCTGAAGGCGTCCCTGATATCCGGAACGCCTCTCCCGGAGGACGGAGAAGAGGCCGGCGGCGCAACCGGCTGTGTCACGGAGGAGACGTATGACATTCTCCGCGCCCGGATTGCCGGCTTGCTGGGCGAATACGACAGCTATCTGGAGACGTTTCTGCCGGACATGGCCTACAGCGACACGCCGATTATCGCGTTTATTTCCGAGAATCTGGCGGACATGTATCAGGATTTGGGCAATTTTGCGTACCTCTTCCGGCAGGGATACGAAGAAACCATGTCACTGGCCCTGTCGCTGTGCGCGGCGAATTTCCGGCAGTTCTGGGGACAGTCCCTGCTCAATGCGCTGAAGGCGCTGCACGCCATCCGCCATAATGAAGATATTCACCTGCAATCCGGTAACGAAACATGAGCTATCCTTCCTCCATCACCCGCGAGCAAATCGCAGGGATGCCGCCCGAGGCGTTTCCCGGACGGATTGTTGTTGTGGACCGGCCGGAGCAGGTGCAGGATGCCCTTGCCGATTTGGAAGCTGCCGGTCTGGCGGGATTCGACACGGAGACGCGTCCCAATTTCTCCAAAAAAGACCATCACAAGGTGTGTCTGATTCAGATTTCGACCGACCGTGTCTGCTACCTGTTCCGCCTGAACCGGCTGGGAGGGGTGCCCGCGACGCTGAAGAATTTTCTGGAAAACGGACGGGTAACCAAAGTCGGACTGGCGCTGCTGGATGATTTCCATTCGCTGCGCCAGCTGACGCCGCTCGAACCGGACGGCTTCATCGACCTGCAGAAGTTCGTTTTGCCGTTCGGCATTCAGGAAGCCGGCCTGCGGAAAATCTACGCCATCCTGTTCAACCGGAAAATATCGAAACGGGCGCAGCTCAGCAACTGGGAAACCGACACGCTGACCCCCTCCATGCAGCATTACGCCGCGCTGGACGCCTGGGCTTGCCTGCGGATTTATCAACATCTCACCGCGCATCCATGAACGGCGGCCAGATTTTCCTGAAGCCGAAGAAGGAAGAATCGCTCCGGCGGTTTCATCCGTGGGTATTCTCCGGCGCCATTGCCTCCGTCCGGGGCGAGCCGGAAGAGGGCGATACGGTCGAAGTATATGCCGCCGACCGGACATTTCTGGGAACCGGCCATTACCAGATTGGGAGCATCGCCGTACGTATGCTGTCGTTCCGCGCGGACGTCATCGACCATGCCTTCTGGGTCGGGCGGCTGCGTGCGGCTTTCGAACTGCGCCGCACGCTCGGACTGGCCGGACGTCCCGACAACGACACGTATCGCCTGGTTTACGGCGAGGGCGACCGTCTGCCGGGGCTGGTCATCGACGTGTACGGCGCGGCGGCTGTCGTGCAGGCCCATTCGGTCGGGATGCACCGTGCCCGCGCCGCCATTGCCGGGGCCTTGAAGGAGACGCTGGGCGAACGTTTGCAGCATATCTACTACAAATCGGAAGGGACGTTGCCGTTCAGGGCGGCGCTGGAACCGGAGAATGAATCCCTGTATGGCCGGGCGGACGCGGAGCCTGTTGCGCTTGAGAACGGTCTGCGTTTCCATGTTGACTGGCTGAAGGGGCAGAAAACGGGTTTCTTTGTCGACCAGCGCGAAAACCGCCTGCTGCTGGAGTCATACGCCCGCAACCGTTCCGTGCTGAACCTGTTTTGCTACACGGGCGGCTTCTCCATTTACGCCATGCGCGGCGGCGCAAACCTCGTCCATTCGGTGGACAGTTCGGCGAAAGCCATCGCCCTCACGGAAAAGAATATCGCACTGAACTTCCCGGACGACAGGCGTCACCGGGCGTTTGCCGAAGATGCGTTCCACTTTCTGGAGAAAACGGACGGCGCCTACGACTTGATAATTCTGGACCCTCCGGCGTTTGCCAAACACAGGAACGTGCTCCGCAATGCCCTGCAGGGATACCGGAAACTGAATGCGTCGGCCTTCGAGAAAATCCGGGCGGGCGGGATTCTTTTCACCTTTTCCTGTTCGCAGGTTGTCAGCCGGAACGATTTCCGGTTAGCCGTTTTCAGCGCCGCCGCACAGTCCGGTCGCCATGTCCGCATCCTGCACCAGCTCGCCCAGCCGCCCGACCATCCCGTCAATATCTACCATCCCGAAGGCGAATACCTGAAAGGGTTCGTGCTGGAGGTGGGATAAGGATTCAATGATTCAAAAATTCAATGATTCAAGGGCGAGCGGCTGGGATAACGGCTGGGGCAATGTTGGGATTATTCCAGCTGTTACAGTTCCTGAAGATACTGCCTGAATAGATACGCTCTCTCCGAGAGCGGCCGTACGGCATTTCAGCTCTTAAGTTGACGACATTGGGCGTTGCTCTGCGCTATTGCTCGCCGCTCTTTCAGAGCTATTTACAGCCCACTCATCACTAACCATTAATCACTCATTTATACTTTACGGGCATTGAAAATAAATTATCACCACGGAGACACGGAGACCTCTCCCCCGGCCCCTCCCCACAAGGGAGGGGAGAGCGCAGCGACGGAACGAAGTTCCTCCTCTGTGGTCTCCGTGCAACCTCTTATCCTGCACGGAAGGACAC
>JAISEZ010000037.1 GCA_031263835.1 Tannerella sp. | reverse complement strand
TCATTCATCATTTATCATTCATAATTAATCCTTATCTTTGCAGTCATGAACTAAACTGAAATAAATATGGCAACACCGCAATTCAAGTATCAGGAGCCTTTTCCGACGGGACGGGACGGGACGGAATATTATCTGCTCACGAAAGAGCATATCTCTACCGCCACGTTCGAGGGCAGGGAAGTATTGAAAATCAGCGCCGAAGGACTGACCCTGCTGGCGAAGACGGCCTTTCGCGACGTCTCCTTCCTGCTGCGCACCGAGCATCAGCAGCAGGTGGCCGCCATCCTCTCCGACCCCGAAGCCGGCGAAAACGACCGGTTCGTCGCCCTGACGTTCCTGCGCAACGCCGAAGTGTCGGCCAGGGGCAAACTGCCTTTCTGTCAGGACACGGGCACGGCCATCATCACCGGCAGGAAAGGCCAGCAGGTCTGGACGGAAGGCGACGACGCCGAGGCGCTCTCGAAGGGCGTCTATCTGACCTACACGGAAGAAAATCTGCGCTATTCGCAGAACGTCCCGCTGGACATGTACAACGAGGTGAACACGCGCTGCAACCTGCCGGCGCAAATCGACCTCTACGCCGTGCAGGGCGCCGAATACCGCTTCCTCTGCATCGCCAAGGGCGGCGGCTCGGCCAACAAGACGTATCTCTTTCAGGAGACGAAGGCGCTGCTGAATCCCGATACGCTGCTGCCGTTTCTGGTTGCGAAGATGAAGACGCTGGGCACGGCCGCCTGTCCGCCCTATCACATCGCGTTCGTGATTGGCGGCACGTCGGCCGAAACCAACCTGAAAACCGTCAAGCTGGCTTCCGCCCACTACTACGACGGCCTGCCGACCGAAGGCAACGAAGGCGGACAGGCGTTCCGCGACGTGGCGCTCGAAAAGCAGGTGCTCGAAGAAGCCTGCCGCATCGGGCTGGGCGCGCAGTTCGGCGGCAAATACTTCGCGCACGATGTCCGGATTATCCGCCTGCCGCGTCACGGCGCCTCATGTCCCGTCGGGATGGGCGTATCCTGTTCGGCCGACCGCAACATCAGGGCGAAAATCAACCGCGAAGGCATCTGGATTGAAAAACTGGAAGACAATCCCGGACGTCTCATCCCCGAAGCCCTGCGTAAGGCGGGCGAAGGCAACGCCGTCCGCATCGACCTGAACCGCCCGATGACCGCCATCCTGCAGGAACTGGACCGCTACCCCGTCGCCACCCGCCTCTCGCTGAGCGGCACCATCATCGTCGGTCGCGACATCGCACACGCCAAACTCCGGGAACGCCTCGACCGCGGCGAAGGACTGCCGCAATACATCAAAGACCATCCGATATACTACGCCGGCCCGGCCAAGACGCCGGCAGGCATGGCTTCCGGGTCGTTCGGCCCGACGACGGCCGGACGGATGGACTCCTACGTCGAGCTGTTCCAGTCGCACGGCGGCAGCATGGTGATGATTGCCAAGGGCAACCGCAGCCAGCAGGTGACGGACGCCTGCCGGAAATACGGCGGGTTCTATCTGGGCAGCATCGGCGGCCCGGCTGCCATCCTGGCGCTCGAGAGTATCCGCAAGGTGGAATGTCTCGAATATCCCGAACTGGGCATGGAAGCCATCTGGAAAATCGAAGTGGAAAACTTCCCCGCCTTTATCCTCGTGGACAACAAGGGGAATGATTTCTTTAAAAAAGTAGTTAGTAGTTAGTAGTCAGTAGAAAGTATCGGAGCCGTATGTTCCGCCAGCTGCCCTACTAACTACTAACTACTGGCTACTAACTACCCGAATAAATTTCTCATGATGATGAAAAGATTGACTGTACCTTATCTTCCGGCGCTGGACGGGGTGGCTTTGTCGGCCGCCTGTGCGCTGATGGAACTGCATGCCACGCGCGAAAGTATCGACGTGCTGAACTGGCAGGCAGCGTTTCCGTACAAACCCGTAGTCGCGTTCGACATTGCGCGGGGCGCGACGGATTTGTATGTTCATTATTTCGTGCGGGGACTGTCGCTCCGTGCAACGGCCGACCGCGACGGCGTCTTCGTGCACGAGGACAGTTGCGTGGAATTTTTCATGCGCAGGGACGGCGAAATGAATTACATCAACTTCGAGTTCAACTGCATCGGGACGTGTTACGCCTGTCGCCAGACCTCGCGCAAAGACGGCGTACCGCTTACGGCGGAAGAGTTCCGGAGTATCCGGCGGTACACGAGCCTTCAGTGCGAGGCGTTCGACGAAAAACGCGGGCTTCATGCCTGGGAATTGATTGTGGCCATTCCCTTCCGCGTGATGGGACTGAACCCCGACAACCTGCCGGAAAAGATTTTCGGAAACTTCTACAAGTGCGCCGACGGGACGGAACACCCGCATTACGTCACCTGGAGTCCAATCGACCTCCCCGCACCGGATTATCACTGCCCGAAATTCTTCGGAGAAATAATATTATAATGAGCCAATGTGAGAATTAGCAAATTAGCAAATGAAAGAATGTGTCAATACATTCTCTCATTTTCACATTGGCTAATTCTCTCATTGGCTCATTATTTTATCATTCAGTTTTTATGACTTCTGCCGGATTTTCTTTGGCGGCCCGTCTGACCTTTTCAAAGATGGACAGCAGGACAATCAGACAGGTCGCGACGAATACGAGTGCAAAAAGTCCTCCGCTCAGCGCAGTCCGGTAGGCGTAGTACTCCAGCCAGCGGCTCATGAAAGCATACGCGACCGGAAGTGCAAGTACATTGCCCGCAATCACCAGCAGGAGGTAATTCCTGAGAAACAGTGCCAGAATATCGCGGATTTCCGCCCCGTTTATTTTGCGGATGGCAATTTCCTTTCTCCGCTGCTCGACGGTCAGCGCGACAAGGGAATAAATCCCGATGGAAACCACCGCGATACACAAGATAGACAGTAAACCGAATACCCGGAAAAGCACCCTTTCCGGACGTTCGAACCGGGCTTGAATATCCGTCAGTACAAGAAGGCGTTTCCCGGGCGCTACATCCTTGCCAGTCGCCGTCCTGTCAAGTACTGCGTTGACGTGTTCCATTCCTTTCGCGTGATTTTCCGGATTCAGTCTGGCATACACATACTGGTAAGGCTCATCTACGTAAGGAATGCCGGGTTCCGGCCGCAAACGGAAAACCACCCCCTTAACGGCATATTGCATGGTGGTGTAATGGTAATCCTGAATCACGCCGCATATCCGCATCTCCGTCTGACGCGCCCTGACGGGTTTTTCGAGCGAAAACGTCTCCGGCAGAAGCTGTCTCAGCGTGCTGTTGACAATCAGTTCGTTCCGTTCCTTCGGAAACTCGCCCTCCTGCAGCCGGATGCCGAAAAAGTCGAAAAAGTCAGGCTCTACATCGAACAGGTCGAGCGAAGACAGTGCGTCTTCCGGATAATCCGCCGGCGCAAGGTCTGTCTGCGTCTGTGCGTAATAGTCTCCCAAATCGGTCAACACCGGACTGACCGTATAGGTAACCGCCTCGACATGCGGGCTGCGCAGCAGTTCCCCGCCCAGCGCGCGTACATCCACGCCGGAGTAGTACCCCACGTCCGCCTGCACGATGTTGTCCACCACAATACCCTTGTCTTTCTTCTGCGTAAACGACACCTGCCTGTAGAGCGAAAGGGAAACGAAGAAGAAAAAGCTTCCGATAAAAATCTGGGCGACGATAAGCGCATTCCGCAGGTACACAAGCGAACGGAACCCGGCCGGCCGTATCATCCGGACGACCAGCACGGAGGCGGCCAGCAGGAACAGCGCCAGAATCAGTCCCAGCCATTTGAGCGAATAGCCGGACAGTGCATTGAGCGTGATTGTACCGGAATAGTTTTCATATATCCCGTAGCCCTCCCACCGGGTATAATTTTGATAGGAAGGGAACAGCACCGAAACGAGAACGAACGTCACCGCCGCCGCCAGCATCACCGGAAGGAGCAGGTCCATAAGGCTTTTCCAGAACAGGTAAAAGCCGGACGCGCCCAGGCTCCGGAACGTTTTATTCTTTGCCCGTTTCCGCTGTTGCCGGGCGAGAAACAGCACCAGTGCGTTCATCAGCGAACAGAGCAGCGCCAGCAGCCCGGCAAAGCCCAGCAGCCTGATATTGAGGAAACGTCCCCGCAATTCGGGATGGCACACAATATGCACTTCCGGGAGACTGCGCAGGCGAAACGACCAGTTCTTCACCTGCTCCTGATTGAACCGGACTTTAGCTTGACTGCGATACGCTTTCACCTTCTCCGAGACCGCCTTCAGGTCTGCCTGCCTGTGAAGCTGTACATAAAAGGAGGTACGCTCCACACCGTTATAGAGCGAATTGCTTAACCGCAGAAAATCTATCCGGAAGTCGGTACTGGAGGGATAATCCCGTATCACGCCGGCTATTTTCAGCGAGCCTTTTGCCAGCGGGAACACTTCGCCGGCGCAGTCGGTCTTTCCGAAGAATCGCCGGGCGGTCTTTTCGGTCAGCAGAATGAAGCTGTTATCGAACGGGAGGTCTCTGTATCCGCCGTCGAGGAAGTCGGAAGAAAACAGGGCGAAAAACGCCGTATCGACATTGAGTCCCATGATTCTTTCCGCCGTTTCCCCGTCTTCATCTTTGTAATCAAGACCGGCCATGTTACAGAGGGAATAGTTTTCTATCTCCGGCAGGGACTGCAGGAAAGCCGCCACATCGTCCCTGTGCACCTGATTCAGTTCCGAATCGGAGCCGTCGGCCAGCTGTGCGATACCGGTGGTGGTGATGGCATACGTCCGGTCTGCCTCCGGGTGAAACGTGTCGAAATGATTCTCCCAGTACCACCAGTATGTCCCGAAGATAAAGGCGGAAAAACCGACCGCCAGTCCCAGTATGCAGGACAGGTTCTGCAC
>JAISEZ010000033.1 GCA_031263835.1 Tannerella sp. | reverse complement strand
GTTTCCCCGTGTAGCGCGAGCCGTCAGGGAATGCATGGCATACCCCGGGGAAGAAGCCGGAAAACTGAGCATGGAAAAAGACGTGTGGCATATCTCTTCCGATATACTCGAATCCATCTCTTAACTAAAAACTTCGATGATACCCTTAGGCATCCCATCCGTATGTTTTAATGAATAAAAACTAATATTTTCATATCCTGATAGAGAAAACGGCCTGTTCCTGTCGAAAACCGTTGGATCTTTGAATTTTCCTTCTTTTTTCGTTTCGCCGCTTCGGCAACGAACCTGCCTTCCCCTTGCCGCTCACGACCGAAGACTCTGCGGCAATGATCGACCGGCAGCATCAGGAGACATTTGAGGCGCATGTACAGGCAGTGGAACGCCAGCGACCGGACGTTGGTTTTGCCTTTCGGGATCTACCTGCGAAAAGCAAAATATACCATAAGCAGGGTATTGCAGCGGTATTCGAAGCCCTTTACCTTTGCACAAAAATTAACAGGGACAATAATGACGTTAAAGATTAAAGGATACGGATGGATGGTGGCGCTGTTGCTTATCGCGGGCAATTCGGCCATGGCGCAGGTAAGGGGCATTGTGAGCGACGCCCTGGATGGAGCGCCTCTTCCCGGCGCTACCGTCCACGTGAAAGGAACGCAAACACTGGTCATCACCGACGGCAACGGGCATTATGAGGTGCCGGCATCGAAAAACGACACGCTCGCCGTTTCATTCCTCGGATTTCTAACCTGGGAAGCGCCTGTCGGCGAACGCAGTACGATTGACATTTCTCTTCAGGAAAACCGTCAGGAGTTGGGCGAAATCGTCGTAATCGGCTACGGCGTTCAGCGGCGAAAGGAACTGACGGGCGCTATTTCGACCGTCTCCAAAGCGCATCTGGAATACAATGTCGCTCCTTCGGTCGATGCCTTGCTGAGCGGCGCTGTGGCGGGAGTCAGCGTTACGCAGTCGTCGGGACAGCCCGGAGCGCCCTCCAGCATTCGTGTCCGGGGCGGCAATTCGATTCATGCAAGCAACGAACCTCTGTATGTAATCGACGGCGTGATTGTTTACCCGCGTTCCACAGATGCGGGTACAGGGGGCAATGAAACGGCTATCGAAAGCAGTATCAATCCCATGGCTTCCATCAATCCCGCCGACATCGAATCCATATCCATACTGAAAGACGTATCGGCAACCGCTATTTTCGGCTCGCGCGGGGCCAACGGCGTTATCATCATTTCGACTAAAAAGGGAGAGCGAAACAAAGGCGTTATCCGTTATACCGCGACTTCCGGATGGAGCGCCCCCGCCAAACGGCTGAAACTGATGACCGCGCAGGAATGGGGCCGGTTACAGATGGAAAGTTTTGGCAATAAAGGCAATTTAACCGGCGAATATCTTGCCCGTATCGGCAAGGGTTACGACTGGCAGGAGGCCGTTTTACAGACCGGATTCAGCCAGAATCACACGCTTTCCGTCAGTGGCGGCGACGAGAAAACAAAATATCTGCTGTCGGGAAATTTCATAGACCAAAGCGGCATTATCGTCCATTCGGGTTTTCGCCGGTACAACGTCCGTATCAGTATGGACCGCGAAGTTTTAAAAAACCTGACGGTCGGCGCTACCGCAACGTTCGGAAAAAGCAGCCAGAACAGTTTGACAACATCCACGGAAGTGATTTACAACTCTTCGCCTTTCGGCGACGGTATCACCAACTCGCTGACATACGCCCTGTTCATGCCGCCAACGGTGCCTGTTTACAATCCTGACGGCAGTTACAATTTTCAGAATCCCTGGGAAAGTTCGCACTTTTCGCTCAACGGAAGGCAGGCCAATCCCCTGTATGACCTGCAAAACAGTGTCGCGGAATCAGTCAACAATTCGCTGCTGGCCAATTTCTACACCCGGTATTCCGTTTTCAACGGACTTGTAGCGAAAGTGACCCTGTCAACCGACCAGAGCGCCATTACTCAAAACTTTTTTGCGCCTTCCACTTCGGCCCTGGGTTTGAATGAAGTCGGAGTCGGTTCCGTCGGAAAAAAACAGCACGAAATATGGCAGACCGATGCCACGATAGATTACTCCAACCGTTTCAGCGACACGCATTTTATCAACTTGATGAGCGGATATACCTATCAGAATGTATCGGAAAGCTATGCGGTGAATCGCGCCAGCCACTTTTTAAATGAAGAATTGAAGCACAACAAACTGAGCTTCGGCGAAGTGCAGTCGCTGCCCGTCAACGGCATTTTAGGCTCGACGCTTCACTCGCTTATTGCGAGGCTGAATTATACGCTGCTTGACAGATACAATCTGACAGCCACCTTTCGCTCCGACTATTCCGACCGGTTTGCCGAAGGAAAGCGCTGGGGATATTTTCCTTCGGCCGGTTTTTCGTGGAACATCGACAGGGAAAAATTCTTCCCCGAACAGTCGGCGCTGAATGCTTTGAAACTGCGCCTGTCGGCGGGGACGGTTGGAAATACGGAAATAGGCGATTATCTGTTCAAGCAGATTTACAACCCGCAAATGTATAACGGGAAACCGGTTTTTGTGATGGAAAATCTGGGAAATCCGAACCTGACCTGGGAGACGACCACGCAATACAACGCCGGTATAGACGCCGGACTGCTTGACGACCGGCTGAACTTCGTTGCCGACGTCTATTATAAGGATACGCACGACCTGTTGCTCGAAAAGCCTGCTTCGCTTGGCTCCGGCGTTGAAAAGCAAATGGTAAACATCGGAAATGTAACCAACAGGGGGATTGAATTTGGCGTGAATGCCGTTTTGGCAGGCAGTAGCAGGCTGAACTGGACCGTTTCGGCCAATATCGCCCGCAATATCAACACCGTAACCGATTTGGGCGGCGACAACAATTTACTGTCGGGACAGTACGGCGAACAGATACTGAAAACCGGCGAAGCGTTCGGCTCATTCTACGGACTTCTGTTTGACGGCATTGTGCAGGCGAATGAAGATGTTTCGCTTCTGCCGGCAGTAAGAGGCGTAACGCCCAATCCCGGCGACGTGAAATTTGTCGATGTGGATAAAAATGGAAATATAGACCCGAACGACCGTATCGTACTCGGCAGCATACAGCCGGATGTTACCTTCGGACTGTCTTCTACCGTTGTTTACCGGCAGTTTGATTTTTTCGCCCTGTTTCAGGGTTCGCAGGGCAACAAAGCCGTCAATTCGCTGCGCCGGTATCTGGAGCGCGCCGGTTCGAGCTACAACATGTCTGCACGCCTGCTTGACGCATGGACGCCCGAAAATCCCTCGAACGAAGTGCCGCGAATCTCTGCCGGCCTGCCGATGAAGGAGATTGACAGCCGTTATGTGGAAGACGCTTCCTATTTCCGGCTGAAAAATATTACGCTGGGTTACAGGTTGCAGCTTGCCGGCTGCCGGCTGCGAATCTTTGCGATGGCTCAGAATCTTTTCACGCTGACAAAATACAGGGGTTATGACCCGGAGGTAGCCAATGGCGTGGATATCGGCGCATATCCGACCGCAAAAACGTTTTCCATCGGGATTGACCTGACAATTTAATTTTTCATATCATATAACTTAACTAACTTCAAAAGAAAATGAAAAGAAATGTTTTTAGCAAGGCCATTATCGCCTTGACAGTAGTATCGGGATTTTATTCCTGTAAAGATGACGGCAGTCAGACCGTCATTGACGGCACTTTTTCGCCCAACGATGCCGAAGCATTTGCACTGATTGATGCGGCATACCGTCCGTACCAGACGCTCAGTTCGACCTTTACGTCGCTAATTGATACGCCCGTCGACGGTTTTTCAAGTTTCCTGGGTAACGAGGAGGAATCCTGTACCTGGGCCTCGCGGATTGACATTGACTATGACAACCTCTACCCGCGTAAAACGTTCAATGCGCTCTACGAATCAATCGGCATCGTCAATGATGCGCTCGACAAAATCAATGCATCGGACAACCTGACCGAAAACGGCAAAAAAACCGCCGTTGCACGGGCCAGATTCCTTCGCGGTCTCTTCTACTCGTATCTGGTGCAGCTCTGGGGCGAAGTACCCGTCATTCTTGACGGCAAAACGGGCAGCGCGACCGAACGCAAATCCATCGACGACGTGTATGCGCAAATCGTAAAAGACCTGACTGAGGCGGAAGCCGACCTCCCGGCCTACGATGCCAGTCCGGTTATTCCGGCCAGAGGCGCCGCCAACACACTCCTGGCCCGCGTTTATCTGGCCTGGGGCAACAACCCGCTCACGCAGGCGCAGGTAGCGGAAATTGCGAGCGGTACGGCCGACCCTGCCGTCTCCTACAACAGCGAAAGACTTGAAAAAGCGATTGAGTATGCCGACAAAGTGATTGGCAGCAATGTCTACAGCCTTTTGACCGACTTCCGCAACCTGTGGGGACTTGCCAACGAAAGCAAAGGCCCGGAACAGATTTTTACCATTCGCCACGACGGCGACGGTATCGACAAGCAGGGCAACCACCAGAATCACTGCGCAAGCCACTCGCCTTATGACGAAGACGAACCGGCTCACATTCAGCCCGCACATACGTATGACTGGTGGCCCGATGACGACCCGCGCAAATCGTTCTCGATTCTGGATTCGGTGATAGAAAAAAGAACAGGCCAGCCCGACTCGATACACTACTATCGCTGGCCCCACCAGCTGCCGCACAACGGCAAAGGCGTTGACCGCAGTTATGCCAATGCGGAATACATCACTCAGCTGAGCAACAATGTGGACAGGATAGAAATCCGCTACGCCGAGGTACTGATTACCAAAGCCGAAGCGCTGGTGCAGCTCGGAAAAGACAATGCCGAAGCCACCCGCCTTGTCAATCAGATTCGCCAGCGGGCATGGGACGGCAGTACGGGCCATAATCTGGCATCGGTCACGCTGAAAGATGTACAGGACGAATGGGAATACGAGTTTCAGTATGAACAGCACCGGTGGTTAAACCTCACCCGCTGGAAAAACCTGATTGGCACCGTCAAAACGCTGGTGCCGACTTACACGTATTATGACGACAAATTTGCCGACCCGGACAATGTGGTAACCGTCAACGGCATTACGCACAAAGTCGGCAGCACCTTTGCACGGTACCACAACCACCTGAGCGGAAAGGTAAGGAACATCAGCGGCAAAAACTACCGGTTCCCGATACCGCAGGGCGCAAGTTTCCAGGATTTGGGCATCCGTCCGCAAAATCCGGGTTACAGCGAACCGGTAGCAAACTGACGCTGCGCAGGCGGCTGTCTCAAAAGCACGCAGATGACACAGACCGGACAGATTTTCGCAGATGAGTAACCAATCTGTGTTTATCCATTAAATCTGTGTTATCTGCGTGCTAAAACGCTTCGGCAAACGCTCCTGATTCCCGGCAAACAGTCCTGATTTCCCGCCAGCGGATATGAGTTCTGGCGAACGGATATGATTTTTGGCGAACGGATATGAGTTCTGACGAACGGATATGAGTTTTCCGGCGAAACAGTATGATATCCGGCGGGAAACTATAATCTCCGGAAGCCCGCTAAGAGGCTGCTAACCGATGGTTTTGTGCATGATAGAATATGTTATCAACACGGAATCTTTGAATTTTTGAATCTTTGAATCTTTGAATTTTTAAATGAATCGTACATCAATTATTCTGTTCAGTTTTTTCACATGCTGTTTTTTCAGCGTATCCGCACAAAAAAACGTGCACGGGGATATGATACTGAAAAAGGTGCAGGCTGTCAGCGAGTACCTCAAAACAACCAGAGGCTATTTGCACGAACACCCTGAACTGTCAGGCAGGGAGTTTGAAACGGCTCAATTCATTCAGGCGGAAATCGCCCGACTGGGATTACCCGTAACCGGGGTACCCGGCACCGGTTTCTACGCCGTACTGGATACGCACAAACCGGGCAAAACCGTCGGTTTACGCGCGGATATGGATGCGTTGCCCATTCCGGAAAATCCGCAGAACCTGAAACGGCAGAAAAGCCGGATTTCCCGGAACGAAGGCGTTTCCCACGCCTGCGGACACGACGGGCATATCGCCATTTTACTCGGCGCCATGAACGTGTTATACGAACTGCGGGACCGGCTGACCGGAAAAATCGTCTTTATCTTTGAAGAAGGCGAAGAAACCAATTCCGGCATTGAAGCGATGATTGAGGCGCTGCGTCCCCTGAACATAGACGCCATTTACGGCAATCATCTGAAATCGTCGCTGGAAACCGGCACTGTTTATATTCAGGAAGGCGCCATTATGGCCGGAACAGGAACGATAGCTTTCGATGTGACCGGACAGGGCGGCCATGCTTCGCGTCCCGACCTGTCCGTCAATCCCGTATTTGCGGCGGCAAACATATTGACCGGTATTTCAATCGCATGGAACAATCAGCGCGACGTCACCAAAACCCTTACCTTAGGCGTTTCTCAAATACATGGAGGAGAAGTCTATAACGTCATTCCCAATTCGGTTTTCATTGGCGGCACCGTCCGTTTTTTCGATTTCGCGGAAGGAGAAAAAGGATTTTCGATACTGCGGAAGGTCAGCGAAGACATTGCGCGGGCGCATAACTGTTCGGTCAAGTTTCACGACCGCATGGGTATTGTTCTGGGGCCGGTGGTCAACGATACGGCCCTGGCCGGATTCACCCGCGAAGCCGTCAGAGAAATTTACCCCGACAAAGTCATTTCCGGTGAACAGTACATCTGGTATGCCGCCGAGACTTTTGCCCGGTACAGCGAACTTGCGCCCGCGGTTTTCACGTTTGTCGGCATAAAAAACGAAACACTGGGCAGCGGAGCGGAACATCACAACGACCGCTTCGACCTCGACGAAGACGCACTGCCATACGGAGTGGGCGCAATGACACAGTTTGCCGTGAAGTTTTTAAGCAAATAAAATGGGGGGCATTGCTGCAACACAGTCTGTTTCAATTATACTGCACGCGGTTCGGTTTTGTGCATTGCCCGTTAGGGCATTTATATCAATAGAGAAGAAGAGCAACAAGCCTGCTTTATTGCCCGCAGGGCATATTAATCCCTAACGGGAAATGCATAAAAATAGCCCCCGCACACAGTATAGCATGCAGATGACGCCATTGGACTTTCAGCCCTGACGTATTCTTTTTGCGTTCTCATCCGAAGTCATCGAAATGCAGCATTTCGCGCGGGACGCCGAGGCTGTCGAGCATGCCTTCGACGGCTTTGGCCATCGGGCCGGGGCCGCACATGTAGTATTCGATGTCTTCCGGTTCTTCGTGTTCCTTGAGGTAACGGTCGTAGATGACCTGATGGATGAAGCCCGTGTAACCCGTCCAGTTGTCTTCGGGACGCGGCTCGGAGAGGGCGATGTGGAACTTGAAGTTGGGGAACTCCCGCTCGATGGCGCGGAAGTCTTCTTCGTAGAAAATCTCGGCTTTCGAGCGGGCGCCATACCAGTAGGACACCTTCCGGTCGGTCGTCCTGAGCGTCTTGAAGAGGTGCAGCAGGTGTGCGCGGAGGGGCGCCATGCCGGCGCCGCCGCCGATGTAGAGCATCTCGCGTTTCGTGTCGAGGATGTGGAAGTCACCGTAGGGGCCGGACATCAGCACTTTGTCGCCCGGCTTGAGGTTGAAGATGTACGAGGAACCGATACCCGGTTTCACGCCCGCCTTCCACGTGCCCGCAGCGCGGTCGAAGGGCGGCGTGGCGATGCGCACGTTCAGCGTGATGATGTTGCCCTCGGCCGGATAGTTGGCCATCGAGTAGGCGCGGACGGTCGGCTCGTCGCTGCGGCAGGCGAGGCTCCACATGCCGAACTTGTCCCATTCGGGACGGAAGCGCTCCTCGACGTCGAACTCCGTGAACTTCAGGTCGTATTTCGGGATTTTGATTTGCGCGTAGCTGCCCGGCTTGAAGTCCATCTTCTCGCCTTCGGGCAGGCGGACGGTAAATTCCTTGATGAACGAGGCCACGCTCCGGTTGGAAACGACGGTACATTCCCATTCCTTCACGCCGAAGACTTCTTCGGGCACAATCACGCGGATGTCGCCCTTCACCTTCGTCTGGCATCCCAGCCGCCAGTAGCTCTGAATCTGTTTGCGGTTGAAGAATCCCACCTCGGTCGGCAGGATGTTGCCGCCACCTTCGGGGATACGGCAGCGACACTGCCCGCAACTGCCGCTCCCGCCGCACGCGGAGGAGAGGAAGATGCCCCGGCTCTGCAGCGTGTTCAGCACCGTCCCGCCCATGGGCACGTCGAGCGTTTTCTCGTCGTTCACCACCATCCGCACGTTGCCGGACGGTATCAGTTTCGCTTTGGCGGCAAGCAGTATGCCCACCATCAGGAGAGTCATTACGAGGAACACGACCGTTCCCGCCATAATCGTAAGTCCGCCGGACATTAGTATAATCATTGTCTTGTAACTGTTTTTTGTCTTTTAAATTAAATGCTTAATCCCGAAAAACACATGAACCCGATGCCCATCAGGCCGGTGAGGATAAAGGCGATGCCCAGTCCCCGCAGCGGTTTCGGGATGTTCGAATACGCCAGTTTCTCGCGGACGGCGGCCATGCCGACAATCGCCAGCAGCCAGCCGATACCCGACCCCAGTCCGTAGACGGTGGCCACGCCGACGTTGGCAAATTCCTTCTGCTGCATGAACAGCGAGCCGCCCATGATGGCGCAGTTCACGGCAATCAGGGGCAGAAAGATGCCCAGCGACGTGTAGAGCGCGGGCAGAAAGCGCTCGACGACCATCTCCACCAGTTGCGTGAACGACGCAATCACGGCGATGAAGAGGATGAACGCGAGGAAGCTCAGGTTCACGTCCTCAAACCCGGCGCCGAGCCAGCTCAGGGCGCCTTCCTTCAGTATGTGATTTTCGAGCAGGTAGTTGAGCGGCAGCGTACAGACAAGTACGAACGTCACCGCGACGCCCAGCCCGATGGCCGTCTTCACGTTTTTGGATACGGCCAGATATGAACACATTCCCAGATAGTATGAGAATATCATGTTTTCAACAAAAATCGACCGCACGAATGTGCTTAATGCTTCTTCCATTCTATAGTTCCTTTTATTTTGTCAGTTTTCAGTTTTCTTCCTGCAGGTCCCTGTTGCGCGAGCGGTGTATCCAGATGATGACGGCCACGAGAATCAGCGCCATCGGGGGCATAATCATCATGCCGTTGTTTTCGTAGAATCCGCCGTTATGGATGTACCACGCTTCGGGGATGATGCGGACGTCGAAGAGCGTGCCCGAGCCGAAGAGTTCGCGCACGAAGGCGATGACGATTAGAATGATGCCGTAGCCCAGTCCGTTGCCGACGCCGTCGAGAAACGATTCCCACGGGCGGTTGCCGAGCGCGAAGGCTTCGAGCCGTCCCATCAGGATGCAGTTCGTGATAATCAGCCCGACGTAAACGGAGAGCAGCTTGCTCACCTCGTAGGCGTAGGCTTTCAGTATCTCGCTGACAATCGTCACCAGGGCTGCCGCCACGACCAGCTGGACGATGATGCGGATGCGGTTTGGAATCGTATTGCGAAGGAGCGAAATGACGACGTTGGAGAAGGCCACGACCGCCGTCACGGAGAGCGCCATCACGATGGCCGGCTCCAGTTTGGCCGTCACGGCCAGCGCCGAACAGATGCCGAGCATCTGGATGACAACCGGATTGTTGCGGCTCAGCGGGCCTAAAAGGATTTCCCTGTTTTTTTCGTTTAAGAGTCCCATATTGCTTCGTTTATTTCGATTTTAAGAATGAGGTGTAACTTTCCAGGCAGGCGAACAGCATGTCGTTGACGCCGTTGCTCGTGAGCGTGCCGCCCGAGATGCCGTCCACGCAGTCCTGTCCCGGGCGGGTGCGGCCGGGCTTGACGACGGCGATGCTCCGGAACGCGCCGTCTTTGAATATCTGCTTGCCCCTGAACTGGGCGGTGAATATCGGTGTGGCGATTTCGGCGCCCAGCCCCGGCGTTTCTCCGGCATGGCTGAAGTCGGCTCCGAAGACGGTGTTCCGGTCGTCGTCGACGGAGATGTATCCCCAGACGGCTCCCCAGAGGCCCTTGCCGCGCAGGGCCATGACGTATTTCGTCTCTCCGTCCACGACGGCTTCAAAGACGGGATACGTATGCTGTTCGAAGGCTTTCAGGGCGTCGATGGCGAAGGCGTCGCCTTCCGTTTTTTCGCCGGCGTCGTTCACGAGATAGGCCTCCCGAATCAGTTCGCTGTATTTGGCTTCGGCCTCGTCGCTTGATACGGAGACGTGAATCGACCGGAGGATTTGCTGCCTCCTGTCGGCGTCTTCGTTCAGCTTCTGCCTGTCGCGGAGCGCTTCGGAAGTGAAGGCCAGCAGGATGGCCACCAGCACCACCATAACGGATGCGTACAGGATGGTGTAAACATTACTGTCTCTGTTCATAATGCTTTCTGTTTTTATAGATGTTATTTCTTGACTGCTACTCTCCTGAGGCGGCGTTTCACGTTGCCGTCGACCACGAAATAGTCGATTAGCGGCGCAAACGTGTTCATCAGCAGGATGGCGAGCATCATGCCTTCGGGGTAGCCCGGATTGAGCACGCGGATGACAATCGCCATCACGCCGACGAGGAAGCCGTAGATATATTTGCCCGTCTCGGTACGGGCCGACGTGACGGGGTCGGTCGCCATGAAGACGGCGCCGAAGGCAAAGCCGCCCAGCATCAGGTGCTCGAGCGGCGAGACGCTCATCGCGACGGTCGTGCCCATCAGGTTGAAGCCGGATACCGCCGCCGCACCGCCGACAAAGACGGCGAGCATCGTCTTCCAGCTCGCCACGCCCGTGTAGAGCAGGATGGCGGCGCCAATCAGGATGGCAATGACGGACGTCTCGCCGATGGAGCCGGGGATAAGTCCGGTCAGCATGTCCATCGTCGAGAGCGGCTGATTCAGCGTGTCCGTGACCTGAAACGAGCCAATCAT